>ONVJ01000038.1 GCA_900321265.1 uncultured Eubacteriales bacterium | reverse complement strand
TATATCAACCACCTGTCGAAGATCCTCGTCAGGATCTTCATCCGGGACCCGGAGACATATCCCGACGCCGCCTTCTGGCGGGAGAGGATCGCCGCCGCGCATGAGTTCAGGCAAAGGATCGGCGTCACCGGCTCCTGCCGCGAGGTCTTTGCCGAATCGGATGACCTGCCGGGGATCGTCGCCGACAGATACGGAGACCTGCTCTCGGTGCAGCTGCTGACGCTCGGCGCCGAGCTTCACAGGGAAGAGATCTTCGACGCCCTCGAGGCCGTCTTCTCGCCCCGCGGGATATACGAGCGTAGCGACGCCGAGGTCAGAAAAAAAGAGGGCCTCGAGCTGAGGACGGGGCCGGTCAGAGGGGATTTCGACCCCCGGACCGTCATCGAGGAGAACGGCCTGAAGCTGATCGCCGATCTTGAAAACGGCCAGAAGACGGGTTATTTCCTCGATCAGAGGGAGAACAGGCTGGCGATAAGGAGATACTCGTCGGGCGACGTCCTCGACTGCTTCTGCAACGCGGGCGGCTTTTCGATGAACGCCGCCGCGGCGGGGGCGAGGTCGGTCACGGCCGCCGACATATCCGAAAGGGCGCTCGGCGACGTCGCCGAAGCGGCGAAGCTCAACGGCTTTTCGGACATAATAAAACCGGTATGCTGCGACGTCTTCGATCTATTGCGGCTCTGCCGGTCGCAGGGGAGGCAGTTCGACACCGTCATCCTCGATCCTCCCGCCTTCGCGAAGAGCGCGTCGGAAACGGCGTCCGCCCTGAAGGGATATCTTGACATAAACACCCTCGGGATGAAGCTGGTAAGGAACGGGGGCTTCCTCGTGAGCTCCTCCTGCACACGGTTCGTCACCGGTGAAATGTATCTGAACATGCTGAAGAAGGCGGCCGCCGCGTCGGGAAGGCGGGCGAGGGTCGTCGAGATCAGGACCCAGAGTCCCGACCATCCCGCCGATCTCTGGTCGGAGGACAGCTCATATCTCAAATTCTACGTGCTCAACATTATCTGAAGAAATCTATAAAAACGGAGAATAAGAAAAAAATGGACGAAAAGACAAAGTATATCCTGTCAAAATGCGACCACACCTATCTGGCGCAGGACGCGGTCTGGGATGACATAAAAAAGATCTGCGACGACGGCCTTAAATACGGCACGGCGTCGGTCTGCATCCCGCCCTCCTTTGTGAAAAGGGCAAAGGACTATGTCGGCGACAGGCTGGCGATCTGCACCGTCGTGGGTTTTCCCAACGGCTACACCACCTCGAACGCGAAGCAGTTCGAGACCCGCGACGCCCTGAACAACGGCGCCGACGAGATCGACATGGTCATCAACGTCGGAGCGCTGAAGGAGGGAAGGCTCGATTACGTCAGGGACGAGATCGCGACCCTGAAGAAGGTCTGCGGACAGCGGATCCTCAAGGTCATCATCGAGACCTGCCTCCTCACCGAAGAGGAGAAGATAACCGCCTGCCGGCTCGTGACCGAGGCGGGCGCCGATTTCATCAAGACCTCGACCGGCTTCTCGAAATACGGCGCGACGCCGGAGGACGTCGCCCTGCTGCGCAAATACTCGGGTCCCGAGGTAAAGGTGAAGGCCGCCGGAGGGATATCCGGACTTGAGGACGCCGCCGAGTATCTTGCCCTCGGCGCCGAAAGGCTCGGCACCTCGAGGGTGGTAAAGGCGGTAAAGGCCGCCGAGGCCGCCGGAACGGCCCGGAAGGCGAACGACTCCGGCACGACATACTGACATCTGAAAAGGAGAGAGAAAAATGTCGATCCCGACCCCGCACATCTCCGCCAAAGAGGGAGATTTCGCAAAGACCGTGCTCATGCCCGGCGATCCCTACCGCTCCGAATTCATCGCCAGGACCTTCTTCGACGACCCCGTGCTCGTCAACGACGTGAGGGGAGTCAGGGGATATACCGGCTTTTATAAAGGAAAGAGAGTGTCGGTGATGGCATCCGGCATGGGTCAGCCCGCCATCGGCATCTATTCCTACGAGCTCTTCAATTTCTACGGGGTGAGCAGCATAATCCGCGTCGGATCCTGCGGCTCCTACGACCCCGATCTGCACATCCGCGACATCATCCTCGCCATGGGCGCCTGCACGAACGGCAACTTCGCCGCCCAGTACGAGCTGCCCGGGACCTTTGCCCCGATCGCCGATTTCGGCCTCCTCCGGGCGGCCGCCGACGAGTGCGAAAAAGCGGGGGTGAACTACAAGGTGGGCAACATCTTCTCGTCCGACGTCTTCTACAACGACACCCACACCGGCATGGAGTTCGCGAAGATGGGTGTGCTCGGCATCGAGATGGAGTCGGCCGCCCTCTACTGCAACGCCGCCAGGGCGGGGAAGAAGGCGCTCTGCATCTGCACCGTGTCTGATTCCTTCGTGCATCCCGAGGAGAACACTACCTCGGAGGAGCGCCAGAACTCCTTCACTCAGATGATGGAGATCGCGCTCGCCATAGCCGAGGAATAAGAACAATAATATAAGATGTTCAAAAGAGTATTCATAATCGTCCTCGACAGCTTCGGGGTCGGAGAGGCGCCCGACGCCGCCGCCTTCGGCGACGAGGGGAGCAGCACGCTCGGCGCCGTCAGGGATCACCCCGAATTCGACTGCCCCAACATGACGAAACTCGGCCTCTTCAACATCGAGGGTGTCGGAGGCGGCGTCAGATACCCGGCCGGGTCGGTCGCCAGGCTGACCGAGAGATCGGCGGGCAAGGACACCGTCACCGGGCACTGGGAGATCGCCGGGCTCATCTCTGAAAGGCCGATGCCGACCTATCCCAACGGCTTTTCCGAAGAGGTCATAAAGGAGTTTGAGCGGCTGACCGGCCGCGGAGTCCTCTGCAACAAGCCCTATTCGGGCACCGACGTCATCCGCGACTACGGCCGCGAGCATATCGCCACCGGCAAACTCATCGTCTATACATCGGCCGACAGCGTCTTCCAGATCGCCGCTCACACAGATTGCGTCCCCGTCCCCGAGCTCTACAGATACTGTGAGATCGCGAGGGAGATGCTCCGCGGCGAAAACGCCGTCGGCAGGGTGATCGCCCGTCCCTTCACCGGGGAGTGGCCATATACGAGGACGGCCGACCGCCACGACTACGCCCTCGAGCCTCCATCCGACACGATGCTCGATCTCATTCACGCCGCCGGAAAGGACGTTATTTCGGTCGGGAAGATCGTCGATATCTTCGCCGGCCGCGGCATCAGCGAGGGCGAGGTCTACCGTTCGGTCTCGAACGACGACGGCATGAACAAGGCGATTGCCATCGCGAGCCGGGATTTCAACGGCCTCTGCTTCGTCAATCTGGTCGATTTCGACTCGTCCTACGGCCACCGAAACGACGTCGCGGGCTACGCGAGGGCGCTCACCGCCTTCGACCGCGCCCTGCCGCGGCTCATCGCCAGGATGGGAAGGAAGGACATGCTCATCCTCACCGCCGACCACGGCTGCGACCCGTCGACTCCCTCGACCGACCACTCCCGCGAATACGTGCCGATGATAGCCTTCGGAGAAAAGATCAGGCGGGGCGTCAACCTCGGCACCCGGAGCTGCTTCGGCGACATCTCGGCGACGGT
>ONVJ01000244.1 GCA_900321265.1 uncultured Eubacteriales bacterium | reverse complement strand
GCCTTCAGCAATACAGCTTAACGGGCCGGTGGTGGTTAATTTTGCGCCGGGAACAGATGTAATTATGGAAGGATTATATGAAGACTGCAATACGATAGAAAAGGTATTCATACCGGCCAGCGTGACCGAAATCGGGGACAAGGCTTTCGCCGGGTGCAAAAATCTTAAGGGGATTGAATTTGAGAGGAGGACCGGAGCAGACATCAAAAATCTGCTGATCCGTGAAGAAGCTTTCCGCGGATGCGATTCGCTTGAAAAAGTTCGGATCCCGTCATTTGTGACCGGATTGGAGGGCTCAGCTTTTTATGAATGCAGTAGTTTAAAGGAAGTGTATATAGAAGACGGTGTGAAAGAGATAGGTGATTCAGCATTTACATACTGTCCGAAGCTGACAGATCTGCGCCTTCCGACAACGCTCAAGAGAGGCGAGCTGTGTATCGGTCTTGATGGATGCGATTCGCTCAGAAAGCTTGTGATTCCCGACGGTGTCGTATATATATCTTGGATTACGTGCCCTGCGCTGGAGAGAATCGAGATATCGAAAAGCGTGAAAGATATCCATTTGTCTTCGCTCTCAAAATCCTCCAAACTTGCAGAAATATATGTGGATCCGGCAAATCCGGTCTATTCCGCAAAAGACAACTGTCTGATAAAGAACCGGCATTTTATTGAATTGATGGGATGTGACGTCGACAGGATCCCTGAAGATAAAGAAATAGGATTTATTGAGAATGACGGATCAATAACCCCATGGAAGCTATGCGCCGGCAATTTCAGGACAATGAAGGTGCCGTCAAATATTATTCTTTTTTCTCTTGGTACATTAGAGTATGATCCCGACGTGATCTATCTGGAGGAGAACACCTATTTCCAAGGAAGCTGTATGAAACCGACAGAGATATACTATAACGGGACAATGAGCAACGCTTTCAATCATATAAGAATAGATGCGTTTAACCATATCGGAGGAGCAATCGTACATTGCACAGACGGAGATATCAACTGGGAAGTCACTGATCCCCGGGGGGGATATGATGCTAACGATACTTTGAGCATTGTTCAGGAAATAATGAAAGAAAGAGGATGGCTGCAATCCCCGGGAACCGGCGACAGCGGCGTCATATGGGTGGCTGCTGTTTCTGTTCTGTCATTGCTCGGGGCGTGCATTCTAATAAGAAAAAGAACTGTATCAAAGAACAAGCGGTAACAAAAAAGAGAGGCCGCCCGGGCAACGGGCGGCCTGCTGCCATTTTTCAGTCTCTGAGTCCCAGATCCTTCAGTATCGCGATGGCGCGTTCGGGGTTGTTGCAGGTGAACATCGTGGCGCCGAGATCGACGGCGGCCTTCATCAGCTCGGGCGTGTCCTTAGCGAAGCATACGCAGGGCTCGCAGCCGAGTTTGTTCTTCACCTCGTCGAACTGCTCGGGAGAGCAGAGCTCGCGGGTCTTCCTCGGCGACCAGTCGGCGCGGCCGTCGGGCGTCAGGACGCAGTTGAAGAGGCAGACGTAGGTGAGATAGGGGTAGACATTCTCCGCGGGATTCTGCATGAGGAAGGGCGGATAGAAGCCGTGCAGCGGGTATCTGTCGCCGTATTTTTCGTGGACGTATTTCAGCACCTGCCATGAGAAGCAGTTGAACATGATCCTGTCGCCCATCCCGCGGCGCTCGACGGCCTCGATGACCTTGTCGGCGGTCGAGTAGCAGACGTCGCCCTCGACTCCCGGGTAGTCCTTGATCTCGAGGTTGAGCAGAAGATCGGGGTAGGGCTCGGTAAGGTCGAGAAATTCCTCGAATGTCGGGACAAGCGTCCCGCGGTATGCCTCGCCCTTCTTTATTCCGGCGTCGAGCTTCCTGATCTCAGACAGCGTCATTTCGCATACCCGCCCGCTGCCGTTCGTCGTGCGGTCGACGTCGTGGTCGTGCATCATGACGAGGACGCCGTCCTTCGTCTGGTGGATGTCGGTCTCGATGCCGTCCGAGCGGAGCTCGATCGCGTGCTCGAAGGCGGGCATGGTGTTTTCGGGGCGGCAGTCCTTGTCGCCGCGGTGGGCGGCCATCATTATCTTCCCGGAGTTTATCCATTCGATGAATTTGTTCATTTTCCTTCTCCCTGCCGCGACGAGCGGCTTGTGTTTTTTCAGCCGAGGAGGCCGAGTCTGAAGAGAAGCTCGGCGGTGAGGACCGACCCTCCCGCGGCGCCCCTCAGGGTGTTGTGTGAAAGACCGACGAACTTGTAGTCGAAGAGGGGGTCCTCGCGAAGCCTTCCGGCGGTGATCCCCATTCCGCCGTATATCTCGCGGTCGACGCCGCACTGCGGGCGGTCGTTCTCGTCAAAATAGGTTATGAACTGCTTCGGGGCGTGAGGCAGGTCGAGCTTCTGCGGGATGCCGCGGAAGTCTCTCCAGAGCTTCAGTATCTCCTCTTTTTCGGGGCGCTTCTCAAACTTTACGAAGACCGCGGCGGTGTGTCCGTCGGTGACCGGGACCCTTATGCACTGGGTGGTGATCAGCGGCGCGTCCGCCTTGACGATCTGTCCGTTCTCGACGCGGCCCCAGATGCGCAGGGGCTCCTGTTCGCTCTTTTCCTCCTCGCCGCCGATGTAGGGTATGACGTTATCTGTCATCTCAGGCCACTCCCTGAATGTCTTCCCGGCGCCAGAGATCGCCTGGTAGGTGGTAGCGACGACCTCCTTGATGCCGAATCCGAGCAGAGGGGTGAGCATCGGGACGTAGGACTGTATCGAGCAGTTCGGCTTGGTCACGATGAATCCGCGGCGGGTGCCCAGACGCTTTTTCTGGAAGGCGACTGCCTCAAGGTGTCCGGGGTTGATCTCGGGGATGATCATCGGGACGTCGGGAGTCCAGCGGTTGGCGGAGTTGTTTGAGATGACGGGGAGCTCGCATTTCGCGAAGGCCTCCTCCATCGCCTTCACCTCCTCCTTGCCGAGATTGACGGCGCAGAAGACGAAGTCGCAGAGCGGGGCGATCTTCTCGGGGAAGGCGGCGTCCATGACGGTCATTTCCGCGTAGCGCTCAGGCATAGGAGTTTTCAGTTTCCATCTGCCGCCTATTGCGTCGGAGTATTTCTGACCTGCAGATCTCGCCGAGGCGGCAAGCGCGGTCACCTCGAAATAGGGGTGTCCGTCAAGCAGCAGAAGAAGGCGCTGGCCGACCATTCCGGTGGCGCCGATGACGCAGCATCTTTTCTTTTTGAATTCCATATCTTTTCTCCTTTGGGGATCATGAAAGATCATTGTTGTCAGGTTTTGCCGACGTGTCGGGCCGGCCCAGCTTGTATACCGAGTATATGTCGTTTTTCGGGACTCCGCGGTCCTTCGCGGTCTGCTTGATGGCGTCCTTTTCAGACATCCCCGAGGCGATGTAGCCCTCGACCTGTTCGCGTATCCCCGGCGCGGGCTTGCCCGACGGCGGGGGATCGCCTCCCTCGAGGACTATCACGAACTCTCCGCGCGGCTCCTCCGCGGCGAAGTGAGCGGCGATCTCGCCGAGAGTCCCGCGCAGGACTTCCTCGTTGAGCTTTGTGAGCTCTCGGCAGATGACCGCAGGGCGGTCGTGGCCGCATGTCTCCGACAGCTCCGACAGTGTCGGACGGAGCCTGTGAGGCGCTTCGTATATTACCGATGTCAGCCGTCTTCCGGCGAGTTCTTCAAGTCTCGCCCGGCGCTCTGTGCCCGACGCCGGCAGGAAGCCTTCGAAGACGAAGCGCTTCGAGGGCAGTCCGGATACCGAGAGGGCGGCGACGGCCGCCGAGCAGCCGGGGACAGGCCTGACGGTTATCCCCGAGCCGGCGCAGAGCTTTACGAGGTCCTCGCCGGGATCGGATATCGCGGGGGTCCCGGCGTCGGTGACGAGGGCGCAGGACTCGCCGGCTCTCAGCCTTTCGACGATCGCCGGTCCGGCCGAGGCGCGGTTGTGCTCGTGATAGGCGACAAGCGGCTTTTTTATCCCCAGCCTCGACAGCAGCAGCCCCGAGTTTCGGGTGTCCTCGGCCGCGACGAAGCTCACCTCAGACAGCACCTTGACGGCTCTTTCGGATATGTCCGCCATGTTGCCGATCGGCGTGGCGACTATGTAGAGGACTCCGTCCTCGGTGCGGTTCTTCTCCGGTCTGTCTTCAGTTTTCATTGCAGATCCTTCTCAGTTCATCCTCGTCTATGACGCGGACGCCGAGCTCCCTCGCCTTCGTCAGCTTGGATCCGGCCGCTTCGCCGGCGACGAGCAGCGAGGTCTTTGACGATACGCTCCCGGTCGGTTTCCCGCCGTGGCGCTCGATCATCTCGTTGGCTTCGCGTCTTCCGAGAGTGGGAAGCGTCCCGGTGACGGCGACCGTCATGCCGGCGAGCTCATCCCCGGCGGACTCCTCCTCCGGCATATCGGTGACGACTCCGGCCTCTTTCAGCTCTTCTATCAGCCGCAGGTTCCCGGGGTCTGAAAAATAGTCTCTGACGCATCTGGCGGTCGTCGGACCGATGTCCTCAAGAGAGGTCAGCTCCTCCTCGCCCGCCGCCGCGAGCGCCTCGAGAGAGCGGTATTTCTTCATAAGCGTCCCCGCCGCGGAGGGACCGACGTTCCTTATCCCGAGTCCGGTGAGCAGCCTGACGGGAGAGGCCTCCTTCGATCTCTCTATCGCGTCGAGTATCTTGTCGGTGTTTTTCTCTTTGCCGATGATCCCGGCGCGGACAAGCTCGTCGCGCCTCTCGCGAAGCCGGTAGATGCCGGCGCAGTCGGAGAGGTATCCCTCCTTTACGAGCTCGTCGACGATCGTCTCACCGAGGCCGAGAATGTTCATGCAGCCGACCGAGGTGAAGTATGAGATGTTCCTTGATATCTGCGCCGGGCAGGCCGAGTTGAGGCAGAGGATGTCGGCGGTGCCCGGCTCGCTTTTCAGCCTTGAGCCGCACTTCGGACAGAACTCCGGGGGCGTGAAGACCTCTTTCGGCTCCTTCACGCAGGATTTGATCTTCGGGATGATCTCGCCGCTCTTGTAGAGCAGATATTCTCCTCCTATGCCTATCTTCAGCTCGTTTATGTAGTCGCGGTTGTGGAGCGTCGCGCGGCTGACGAAGGTCCCGCAGAGCCTGGCAGGTCCGCCGGTCTCGCGGTCGTGGAAGACTCCGGTGAAGGTGAGCTTCCCGGTCCTGCCGACGTCGGTGACGATCTCGTCCATGACGACGACCCGCTCCTCGGGCGGGTATTTGAAGGCGATGTGGCCGCTCGAATACTTGGCCCCCGAAGGGAAGGCGGACCTGAGCGCGATGTCGTCGATCTTGACGACGGCTCCGTCGATGTCGTAGGGGAGACTGCCGCGCATATCGCCGATCCGATCGATGGCGTCAAGCACTTCGGCCGCCGAGCCGCAGCTCTCGCGGTATACGACCGGCATGCCCGCCTTCTCCAGGACATCCATCGATTCCGAATGGCTCCTCATGAGCTCGTCCGGTCCGGTCTGGATGTTGAAGGCGAAGAAGGAGAGGGAGCGCTCGCGGGTGATCCCGGGATCGAGCTGTCTCAGCGTGCCGGCGGCGAGGTTGCGGGGATTTGCGGCCTGCTTCTGCCCCTTTTCCTCCTGGATTCGGTTGAATCTGTCGAAGGCCTCGCGCGTCATGTAGACCTCTCCGCGGACCTCGAGCGAAGGGTAGGGAAGAGGGAGGGTGCGGGGAATCGAAGAAATCGTCAGCGCGTTGGCGGTGACGTCCTCGCCGGTGTATCCGTCGCCTCTCGTCTCGGCGAGGACGAGCGACATCCGGCCTGATCCCTCCCCGCGGTATCTGAGTGTCATAGAGAGTCCGTCGATCTTCGTCTCGACCGAAAAGCGGCAGCCGGGATAGGCGGCCAGCACCTTCCCGACCCAGTCGGAGACCTCCTCTTTCGTAAAGAGGTCCTCGATCGAGAGCATCGGCACGGTGTGTCCGATCTTGACGCCGTTCTCACGTCTGACGCTGCCTCCGACCCGGAGCGTCGGCGAGTCGGCGCTCACCCACTCGGGGTGCTCCTTCTCGGCGGCCTTGAGATCCCGCATCAGGGCGTCGTATTCGGCGTCGCTGATCTCGGGGGAGTCCTGGTTGTAGTAGAGATCCATATGACGCGAGATCAGGTCTTTCAGCTTTTGGTATTCTTCAAAGGTCATGACGCCCTCCGCCGCCCGGCGAGGCATGCCGCAGCGAAATAAAAATTCATATTATTATATCATTTTTTAGAGGAAAAATCAACATCCTGCGGGCGAAAAGGCGACACAACCGACAGCCAGTATATGAAAAAAACGGTTTATGCCGGATCTCTTAAAACTCATTGTTTGCTCTCAAACGGATGTAAATGCTTTAATGTTTCTCTTTAAGGTATATGCTTTTGTCATCAAAACCGGAAGAATATCTCATGTCATTTGTAGTTGACATTTCGGGATTTTTCCGATCTGCCCATTGATTTTTTCACTAAAATGATGTATAATTAATTTAGAAACAAAAAGGAGGAGTATTATTGAGAAATACTATTCAATTGAAATAGTGAACAGCGATTGTATATGCGCACAGAAGCTGTTCTCTTTCTTTGACGTAAGGCGTTTATATACCTGTTTCGCTTGTGCGCATCACCGCTGTAATGATCAAGTTACAACGCGTTTATTTTCTTATCATTTTTTCACTCGGGGAAGGAAAACACTATGAGTAAAAAGACAAAAACAATTTCCGTAATCTTGTGCATAACAATTGTATTGTTTTTGGGAGTTTCTTGTTCCAAGGAAACTATTAGTAACAAAACTGCCATTAATGGTGATATGAATACAACGGAAAAAGCAGGTATATCAGCCGGAACGATAAATATTGTAGAAAGCGGTATTACAAATAGTAGCATTTCAACTAATACAATTAAAAATGACACGATGTTTAAAAGCATCTCTTTTGATTCTATTATGGGCGCGGACAGAGTTGGTAGGATTGCAGACTCATCGCGCATAAAATCTGGTAACGCCTGCATAGGATCAGATGAGTTTGCAGTATGCATTGTTACTGTAACCAGTATTGATAAAGACGGTTGCAACTCCGAAAGAGGGATATATGTTCCTGTCACACTTCGAATTGATACCGTTATTGATAGTACTTCTGCCTTTTCTTTAGGATCAGGCGATACTGTGACAGTTTCGGAGTATTCGACTTGGTTCAAAAATGAAGAAGAATACACCGTTTCTTATTTTGATGGCTTCATTCCGATAACTGAAGAAGGATCACAATATATTATATACATTTATGAAGTGAGTGAAGATGCCGCTAAGTTGTTTTGGTCAGGGTTGAAATACAGGGTTGAAGCACTGACGATCCCTATCAGTCCAAATCATGAGATGTCAGATCTGGAAATATACAGTAAATTAAAACTTCCGGACGATGTTGCTCAATGTTCTAAGGAATTAATAGACTACTTTATGAACAAATAACAAAGGTATTAAGAACGAGGCGGCGAATCAATTTTGCCGCCTCGTTGTGTCTGTATATTTAAGATGGCTTATTTTGCACTGATGCGGTTGTTCACAAAGAAATTATTATGCGTTGACTTTTTATCGTTAAAATGATATAATTATATGCGGATAATATTAGGTTCCACCAGAAAAGGAGAACTGCCATATGAAAAACCGATCTTCTCATGCGGTCAGCCTGCTGACACTTTTGCTCGCGCTGCTGATGCTTTCCGCCTCGGCGGTGTCTTGCGCAGATACAGGTACCGGATCCGACGATACCTCCGCGCAGGCGACGGCGGCGCTGACCGAAGCCCCTGAAACCTCTTCTATCTACGACACGGACGGCTATCTTCTCGACAAGCTTCCCGAAAAAATGTCTCTAGGCACCGATATCGCCCTCCTTTACTGGAGCGACGTGGAAAACCCTGAGTTCGAGATCACCGAACAGGGCGGGGAGATCGTCGAGGACGCGCTGTACACCAGAGACGTCAGGGTAAAGGAGAGACTCGGGACCGACATCGTCTATTCCAGCACTCCGGGAAACAATAACAACAACGCGGCGTTCACGACATACGTCCAGAACGCCGTCAAGGGCGGGGAAACGCTCGACATCATCGCCGCCTATTCGATGACGACCGCCAACATCTCGACACTGGGGCTCTGCGAGAACCTTCTCGACTACCCGGTGATCGACTTCTCCGCTCCATGGTGGCCGTCGGATCTCGTCAGCGAGGCGACGATCAACAACAAGCTCTTCTTCTCGTCGGGAGATATTTCCACGAATATGCTCTATATGATGTACACCGTCTTCTTCAACAAGTCGCTGATCGAGGAGTACGGACTTGAGGATCCCTACACCCTCGTATCTGAAGGCAGATGGACATTCGAGAAATTCATGGAGATGGCTGACGCCGTGGTCGACACTGCGGGCTACGGGACCGACAGCTACATATACGGCTTCAACGTGACCAGCGACGTCCACATCGATCCATGGTTCTACGGAGCCGGGCTGAGAACGGTGTCGCGCGGCGATGGTGGCGTCCCGGTGCTTTCAGACAGCTGGCACAGCGAACAGGCTGAGAACGCGGTCGCGAGAGCGAACGCCTTCCTTCACAGCCAGACTTCGACGATCGGCAGTCCCGACGTTTTCCTTCAGGACAGATCGCTCTTCACCATGCACCGCTCGGTATACGCCAAGAACAACCTCAGCGGGACCGACATCGATTTCGGCATAGCCGTGACCCCCAAGGACAGCGAGGAACAGGAAAAATACGCCACCTGTCTTGCCTTCCCGGTATCCCTCTACGCGATTTGCACCGCCTCTGAGCACAAAAACGAGTCCGCGACGCTGCTTGAGGCGCTGGCCTCCCAGGGTTACAGAACGGTGACGCCTGCTCTGTTTGAGATATCTCTCAAGACCAAGTACGCGATGGACAGCGAGACGGGGAAGATGTTCGACCTGATCAGAGAGACCGTCGTTTTCGATCTCGGAAGACTTTACACCACCGCCTTCAACAAGAGGACATACCAGATCTTCAGGAGCGCGATGAGCAACGCGACATATACTTCATATCTGAAGCAGTACAACGGCGAGGCCAAGCTGCTGAAAAGCTATCTGGATAAGCTGCTCAGTTGTTTCGAGTGAGGATAACATGATGCGTATCGACGAAGTGTCTTCCCTGGCATCGGCCGTTTCTGCGAACATAGGCAGAGTCATTTACGGAAAAGAGAATGAGATAAAGCTTATCGTGACGGCGCTTCTCGCCGGTGGGCACGTCCTGCTCGACGACATTCCCGGCACCGGCAAAACGACTCTCGCGAGGGCTCTGGCGAGATCGATCGACGGCGAATCGTCGAGGATCCAGTTCACGCCCGACCTCCTTCCGTCGGACATCACAGGCATAAACTATTACAACCAGAAGCAGTCGGAGTTCGTCTTCCGGCCGGGACCCGTCTTCACCAGCATCCTCATCGCCGACGAGATCAACAGGACGACGCCGAGGACTCAGTCGGCGCTGCTCGAGTGCATGGGCGAGCGCCAGGTCACCGTCGACGGGGTCACCTATCCGGTGAAGGATCCCTTCATGGTCATCGCGACCCAGAACCCGGTCGAGTCACAGGGGACCTTTCCTCTCCCCGAGGCGCAGACCGACAGATTTCTGATGAGGCTTTCACTCGGCTATCCCGACCGGAGCGCCGAGCTTGAGATGCTCGAGGGTCACGCCGACGTATCGCCGCTCGGGAGCCTTGAACCCGTCTGCCGCCCTGAGGACGTCATCGCGGCGCGCGAGGCGGCAAAGCAGGTCAGGGTGGCTCCCTCGGTGAAGGACTATCTGCTGAAGATCGTCGAAGGGACCAGAACGAGCCCCAGGGTGACGCTCGGCGTCAGTCCGAGAGGCTCCCTCGCCCTCCTCTTTGCCGTCCGTGCCTTCGCGGCGGTCGAGGGGCGCGACTATGTGATACCCGACGACATAAAGGCCCTTGCGGTGCCGGTGCTCGCGCACCGCATCCTGGCGCATTCTCAGAGCACTCTCCGGGTCGGCGACACCAACAAAAAGATCATCGAGTATATCCTCGAAGAGATCAAGGCGCCGACCGGAGACTGAAGATGCTGTTCTTTGCCGCCGCGGCGGCCGTCATCGCGGTGATAACGCTGCAGTACTTTCTCTATAAAAAGCACTGCTTCGACAATGTCGTCTACCGCGCCTTCTTCTCGTCGGACGAGGTCTACACCGGCGACGACGTATATCTCTACGAGGAGCTGCGCAACAACGGAAGGCTGCCGCTGCCCTACATCAGGATCGAGACAGATCTCCCCGACGGACTTATGTTCACCCTGCTCGAGGACAGCTCGGCGGGGACCGTCCGCTCGTCAGAGAAAAGCGAGGAGAAGGGCACCGGCAGGCTCAGGGCGAGATACGAAAAGGCGGTCCACTCAACCTTCGTCCTGAGACCGAACTCCAAGATCACCCGCCGCTGGCGGGTCATCTGCGGCAGGCGGGGAGACTATGCGCTCGAAGGGGTGACTGCGACCGCGACCGATATCCTTGGCTATCTCATCACCTCAAAGCGGATCGAGCCGGAAGAAGGGGTCAGGAACAAGCTGACCGTCCTTCCGCTTCCCGGGGAGCTTGACGGCAAATACGCCTCCTCCAGGTATATATGCGGAGACGCGATCTCCAACACCTGCCCGGTGACCGATCCGGTCAGGATCTGCGGCTCGAGGGAATACACGGCATCCGATCCGATGAACAGGATAAACTGGAAATCAACGGCCGTCCACGGGAAGCTGATGGTGAACATCGAGGAAAAGACGGTCAGGCACCGCTATTCGGTCATGCTCAACATGAACTCGAGAGAGATCGAGCAGTTCCCCGACCGTCCCTCCGACCCTCCGTCGGTCGAAAAGTGCATCGTGCTCTGCGCGTCGATCCTCGACAGGATCGCGCGGGAGGACCTCCCGGTCAGCTTTTTCGTCAACTCGGAACCCGAGCCCGGCACCGGGAAGGAAGCGGTGTCGGATGACGAGACGGGTTGCAGGATCACCGCCGCCGGCCCCTTCAGGGGGAAGAGTGACATGGTATACGCGCTCCGGCTGCTCGCCGGTCTCGATATGACCATCTCGGTCCCCGCAGACCGGATGTTCGACCATGTAGCCGCCCATCCCGAGCTCTACAGTTCGAATGAGAACCTCATAATCGTCTCTCCCTATTTCGATTCAAGGATGCTCAACCTCGGAAAGGCCATGAGTGAGAGGGGAGTTCACGTGATCTATTATATTTCAACATCAAGGAACAGCGTGGGACAGATACCATCTGACGCCGACGTATATTTCAGACTCTGATCATCCCGCCGCTGTTCATAAACGAAAGGACCGACAGAAATGTTCATGTCACAGGAAGAAAACGAAAAGGAAACCGAAAAGGAAACTGAAAACGAAACAGTTGACCGGGAAACCGATTCCGCCGGTGTGAAAAAAGGCGGCATATCCGTCGAGACGGCGCATATCTTTCCCGTCATCAAGAAATGGCTCTACTCCGATAAGGACATCTTCATCAGAGAGATCGTCTCTAACGCCTCAGACGCCGTCGTCAAGCTGAAGAGACTTGATTCGCTGGGCGAGATATCCCTCCCCGAAGGCGAGAAGTTCAGAGTGACGGTCGAGCTCGACAAGACCGCCGGGACGGTGACCGTCACCGACAACGGCATCGGGATGACCGCAGAGGAGGTTGAGAAATACATCTGCTCGATCGCCCTCTCGGGAGCGCTCGACTTTATCAACAAATATGAGGGTACCGACGGCGCCAGCGGGATAATCGGCCATTTCGGCCTCGGATTTTATTCCTCCTTCATGGTCAGCGACAGCGTAGAGATCGACACCCTCTCATACTCGGGCGGCGGGGCGGTCCGCTGGATCTGCTCGGAGGCCGGAGAGTATGAGATGACGCCCTCCGACCGGACCGAGAGAGGGACGTCGGTGATAATGCACATCTCCGACGATGAAAAGGAGTATCTCGACGCCGCGAAGCTCCGTGATGTGATAGACAAATACTGCGCCTTCATGCCTGTGCCGATCTATCTTATAACCGATGAGGACGGAGACGATTACATACTCGCCGATCCCGGTGAAAAGAAGGAGGCGGACGCCGAAGAAGAAGGAGAAGATAAGGAGAAGAAGGAAAAAGACAAGGCTTCGGGGACGAAGGAGATAAAGCCGCTCAACGACACCGTCCCGCTCTGGACGAGGCCTCAGTCCGAGCTGAAGGATGAGGATTACAACAAATTCTACCACAAGCTCTTCCGCGACTTTGACGATCCGCTCTTCTACATACATATCAACGCCGACTATCCCCTGAATTTCAAGGGCGTGCTCTTCTTCCCGAAGCTGCGCAACGAGACGCAGTCGCTCGAGGGTGAGGTAAAGCTCTTCTACAACCAGGTCTTCGTCGCAGACAACATCAAGGAGGTCCTCCCCGACTATCTTCTGATGCTGCGCGGCGCCCTCGACTGCCCCGAACTCCCGCTGAACGTGTCGAGGAGCTACCTGCAGGACAGCGCATATGTCAAGAGGATCGCCCAGTTCATAGTGAAAAAGGTCGCCGACAAGCTCAACTCGCTTGCCCGGAACGACCGCGAAAAGTATGAAAAGGTCTACGACGACATAAAGATCTTCGTCGAGTACGCCTGCCTTCGCGAGAAGAAGTTCTACGACAGGGTGGCCGACAGTCTGCTGCTCAAGCTCACCGACGGAAGCTTCGCCACCTTCGACGAGTATCTCGAAAGAGCGGCGAAAAAGGCCTCCGCGGACAAGCCGGAGGACGACGCCGACGCCGGCGAAGACAAGTCCGCGGAAGAAAAGACCGACGGAGAGGAAGAGAAGAAGAAACCGGAGGGGACCGTCTGGTACGCCACCGACACCGCCCTGCAGACACAGTATATCAGGATGCTGAACGACGCCGGCACGGAAGTCGCCGTCTTCGACCTCATGCTCGATTCACAGTATCTGACCGCGATCGAGCAGTACCGGCAGGGTATCGAGTTCAGAAGAGTCGACGCCGACATTTCCGGCGCTCTCAGATCGGATGACGCGACCGCCGCCGAGACCCCCGGGAGCCTCGTCTCCCTCTTCAGGAAGGTATCGGGGAACGAAAAGCTCGAGGTGAAGAGCGAGGCGCTGAAGGACCGCGAGGTCCCCGCGGTGCTCCTCATAAACGAGCAGTCGAGGAGATTCGAGGATATGATGAAGCTCTACTCGGCTCCGGGCGAGAAGGTCGCCGGACTGCCCCTCGACGCG
>ONVJ01000010.1 GCA_900321265.1 uncultured Eubacteriales bacterium | reverse complement strand
GCTGGGAAAAGACCACCCGCCCCTTCCTGCGCACCTCGGAGTTCCTCTGGCAGGAGGGCCATACGATGCACGAGACCGAAGAAGAGGCGAGAGAGGAGACCCTCAGGATGCTCGACTGCTACGCCGACTTCTATGAGAAGACGCTCGCCATCCCGGTGGTCAGAGGCCGCAAGACCGAGAAGGAAAAGTTCGCCGGAGCCGTCGAGACCTACACCGTCGAGCCGATGATGCACAACGGATACGCCCTTCAGGGCGGAACCTCGCACTACTTCGGCGACGGTTTCGCGCGCGCCTTCGACATCACATACACCGCCCGCGACAACACGGTGAAATACCCTCACCAGACCTCCTGGGGAGTGTCGACGAGAATGATCGGCGCGATCATCATGTCTCACGGCGACGACAACGGCCTCGTCCTGCCTCCCGCCGTGGCGCCTATTCAGGTGGCGGTGATCCCCGTCGCGCAGCACAAGCCCGGCGTTCTCGAGGCTGCGAGAGAGCTCGCGGACAGGCTGTCGGCAAAATTCCGCGTCAAACTCGACGACAGCGACAACAGCACCGGCTGGAAATACGCCCAGTATGAGATGAAGGGTGTTCCGATCAGGATCGAGATCGGTCCCCGCGACATCGAAAACGGCACCTGCGTCATCGTCTCCAGAGTATCGAGGGAAAAGCAGTTCGTGCCGATCGAGGGCATCCTTGATTCGGTCGAAAAGGCCCTTGACACGGTGTTCGGCGAGCTCTACCGCCGCGCGAAGGACAACCTCGAGGCAAGGACGACCTCGGTCACAGGCTGGGAGGAACTTCTCTCGGTCGCCGCGGAGAAATCCGGCTTCATCAAGGCGATGTGGTGCGGCGACTCGGAGTGCGAGGACCGCATCAAGAACGAGACGGGCGGAGTGAAATCCCGCTGCATACCCTTCGACGAGGAACAGCTGTCTGACGTCTGCGTCTGCTGCGGAAAGCCCGCGAAGCATATGGTGGTCTGGGGAAGACAGTACTGAGTTTCCCCCGGCCCGGATCCGGGAAATAGATCGTGGAAGGATCGGCGCGAGCCTGATTTCTAAAGAGGGGGTGAGAGGATCTTGAAGGCATTCACGATGCGCTTCGGAGAGCGGCTGAAGCGGTTCGACATCTGTCTGCTCGTCTGCGCCCTGCTGCTTACGACGGTGAGTCTTCTCATGCTCTACGGAATAAGGGACGCCCCTATGACGTCGGGCTCGAGACTGTTCAAAATGCAGCTCGCGGCATCAGGAGTCGGGATGATCCTCATGCTGCTCATCACCACGCTGGATTATGAAGAGGTTATAAACAGGCTCTGGATCCCCCTTCTTGTCTTTCAGCTTCTCATTCTGGGAGTGACAATAATCTACGGGACCGCCGAGGGCGCGAACAAGAGCTGGCTCTTCATAGGCGGCTTTGGAATACAGCCCTCGGAGTTCGTTAAGATCTCGTTTATCATCACATTCTCAAAGCATATAGATCTGGTCAAAGACCGGATAAACCGCTTCATTCCGCTTATGGGCCTGCTCTTCCACGCGGGGGGAGTGATCGGCCTGATCCTGCTCTCGGGCGACCTGGGAGTCGCGCTTGTCTATCTCGGGATCTTCTCGATCATGCTCTACTGCGGCGGACTGCATATCTTCTACTTCATCGGAGCGGCGATGGCGGGATGTATCGCGATACCCTATCTGTGGCCGCACCTGAGAGAGGACCAGCAGAAGCGGATCATATACGGCTTCAACCCCGAGGGGGATCCTCTCGGAAAGGGGATGCAGCCGCTTCTGGGCCGCCGGGCGATCGCCGAGGGTGGTCTTTTCGGAAAAGGCATAAACGGCGGATCGGTCTATAAAAGTCTTTACGCCTGCGAAAACGATTTTGCTTTTTCGACCGTCTGCGAGAAATTCGGGATAATAACCGGCCTGCTCGTGATCGCGACACTGGTGACGATAGTCGTGCGGTGCCTCGTCATCGCCAAGACGTCGAGGAAGGATACCGGCTCACTCATATGCATCGGCGTTGCCGCCTGCATCATCGTGCAGTCGGTCGAGAATATCGGAATGTGTCTGGCGCGACTCCCCGTCATCGGGATCACCCTTCCCCTTATCAGCTACGGAGGGTCTTCATGTCTTTCGACATATCTGCTCTTTGGGATGGTACACAGCGTCAAGGCGCACAGAGTCAAATATTTCTTTGAACGTGACAAGAGGTAAACCGCCGCAAATGGAATTCAATGAAGAAAACAAGGCCGCCCGTCCGGAAGACCGGGCCGAAGCCCCGCAGACCGGAGAGCGGAAAAGACATCTGACGTCGGCCGAAAGGCAGCAGCTCTACGCCGAGCACGCAAAGCACCGCACGCAGACCGCCGCCGGAAAAAAACGCCGGCAGAAGATAATAACCGTCTCGCTGATCGTCATCCTCACGCTGCTGATCGCCGGACTGGTAACCGCGCTGATCATACTCGACAGGAATGTCTGGAAGCCCGCCAGGACCTACGCCGAAGCCGAAGAATACTACGCGATGACCGAATATCTCAAGGCCTACGACATCTTCAAGAGCTTAGGCGACTATTCGGATTCCGCTGAAAGGGCGGCGGAATGTGTGATTCTGAACGCGAGAAAGCTTTCGGGAAGGGAGGATCCCGTGATAGGTTACTCGTCTGATATGAAGTGGTTCTCGCTTTACAGCGACAGCACTTCGGGCGTGACCGAGGACATGGGATATATCAAGTTCGACTCGTCGCTCTACAAAGGCGACGGAAAGGTCGTTATCCCCGACATCTTCAACGGGGTGCTGGTCAGGGGGATCGCAGACAAATGCTTTTTCTGGTGCGATTTTCTGACTTCGGTCGAGATCCCTGCCTCTGTAACGGTGATAGGCGAACGCGCCTTCTACTCCTGCTCAGAGCTTACGTCGGTCGTGATACCCGACAGCGTGACGGTCATAGGAGAGAACGCCTTTGCCGAGTGCGTAAAGCTGGAGAGCGTAAAGATAGGCAGCGGCCTTTCGGAGCTTCCTCCGAGATGCTTCCGCAACTGCGTATCGCTTGGATCGGTCGAACTTCCCGAAGGACTGACCGCGATAGGAGTGAGGAGCTTCAACGGCTGCACCGGGCTGAAGGAGCTTACCCTGCCCTCCACATTGTCCTTCCTCGGGAACAACGCCTTTACCGGGTGCACGGCGCTTGAGAGCGTGATATACGCCGGGACCCGCGAGAAGCTCGCGGCGCTCTGCGCGGCGGACGACGGTTCGATACTGCTCGACTGCCCCGGACTCGTCACCGGCGGCTGAAACAGCCTAAATATACTCAGAGGCTGTCAAAAAAGTCCGACTTTTTTGACAGCCCCACTTTTATTACTTTCTTCTCTTCTTCACCGAAAAGCCGAAGCTGCCGCATTTTCTGCCGGTCGCGAAATACTCTCCGTGCAGATATGCGAGCATTCCCGCCTGATTCAGGTTGAGCTTCCCCTTGCTGTCGATGTATCTCTCGTCCGCCTGCACAGCAACGATCTCGGCGATAAAGGCGGTGTGGCTGCCCATATCGATCTTCTGCCTGACGCGGCACTCGAGCGACAGCGGACACTGCTCTATCGCCGAAGTTCCGACCTCGGTCCCGGGGACGAGTCCGAGAGAGCATTTTTCAAGCTTGTCGGTGTCCCGTCCGCTCCTTACGCCGCAGAAATCTGTCTCGCGCGCCATGGCGGAAGTCGGGAAATTGATGATGAACTCGCCGGTGCGGTCGATCATGCCGTATGAGAACCTCTCGGGTCTGACCGATATATACGTCATAGGGGGCTTGCTCGACATGACCCCGGTCCAGGCTATCGTCAGGACGTTCGTCCTGCCGTTTTCGGTGCAGGTAACGAGGGCGGGCGACACCGGACCGAAGAGCGCGCTTCCCTTCCAGACTCTTTTACTCATTGCAGAAAAACTCTTTTCCGAAGCCGCGGGCGGTCATGCCTGCGGCTTGTCTGCCGCCGCGGCGGCAACGGCCTCGGCTTCGAGGATCCGGAGCTTGCTGTCGGCAAGCTCGGTGCCGATATATCCGACGCGCTTGAAATCGTCCATGTTGTGCCTGATGATCCAGTCGATGTAGGAGGCGATGATCTTCGCCGTGAAGATATATCCGCAGGGATTGAGATGACCGAGGAGATAAAAGGGCTTCATCGAGTCGTCATAGACCGGCGCGTAGCGCTCGAGATCGATCACGTAGGAGTTCGGGAAATGATCCGCGAGATCCCTCATCAGCTGAGCCTGCGCGGCGACGGTCCTGTCCCTCTCCTCCCTGCCGCTCCTCGGCATAGTGACGAAGAAGAACTTGGCGTCGGGGGAGATCTCCCGGTATCTCTGCACCATCCTTCCGTACCAGCCGGCGTAGGTGTCGGCGTTCTTAGTGAAATCCTCGTCGCATATGTCGCCGACCGATCCGACGGCGAACCGGTTGTGATTGAGGTCGTTGCAGCCCATGGCGATTATGTAGGCCTGGGCGGCGAGCGCTGGATCCCAGTATCCCTTTTCCTCGGCGAATTTCTCACAGTAGTTCTTCGCCGTCATGCCGCCCTTCGAGAAATTGTAAACCTTCGAGCCGCACATCCGGGCGATGAACTGCCCCCAGGAATACTCGAACATATCGTTGTAGTGCTTTTTTCCGTCGGGAGTGAGAGTCTCGAACTCACCTGAGGAAAGCGAGTCGCCGATACAGGCGATCCGCCTGAATATGGCGCAGAAGCCTCCGTCGGGCAGGATCCTGTCAAGCGGTTTGTCTCCGGTGAAATAATAATCTTCGATCTTCATAACTTGTATTCTTCCTTTCGGTCTGTCATTTCGTTGAAAAATCCTCGCTTTCGCGAGGATTTTTCTGGCGGAGATGGAGAGATTTGAACTCTCGCGCGGCTATAAACCGCCTACACCCTTAGCAGGGGCGCCTCTTCGGCCTCTTGAGTACATCTCCAAGGGTGCGTATAGGACGGGAGTCTTTCAAACCCGCGAGCAATATTATACCGCAGAGAAGCGGATTTGTCAACAGTTATTTTTTACCGGCTTGGGCGGTCTTCTCTGATCTGACGGCTTTTTCCGCTTTTACTGCCTTGCCTGTTTTTACAGCTTTGTACGCTTTAACTGCCTTGTCTGTTTTTTCCGCTTCAGCGGCATTGTCGGTTTTATCGGTTTTTTCGGCTTCTTTTCCGTCAAAATCGATCTTCAGCTCGTTGCCCGGCGCGGGGCTGTGCTTCTCCATGAGCGCGCGGATCTTCTTGACCGGATCGATGATGACGCTCGTCGATTCGTCGCGGTTCAGCGTCTCGATGATGTATGAGACATATTTGCACATGTTGACTTCGCAGTACCAGGAATGGTTCTTCGCCTCAGGGTCGGTATAGACGAGGTTCGTCGTGAAGACCTTGTCGAGCCATCCGTTCCCGGCTGCCTCGTCGAACTTGTCAAAGCCCCCGGTGAAGAGGCCGAAGGTCGCAAAGCTGAATACACGCGCGGCCCCTCTGGATTTGATCTGCTTGGCGACGTCTATCATCGATTCTCCGGAGGAGATCATGTCGTCGACGATGATGACGTCCTTCCCCGAGAGATCCGATCCGAGGTACTCGTGAGCGACGATCGGGTTCCTTCCGCCGACTATCTGCGAGTAGTCGCGGCGCTTGTAGAACATTCCGACGTCGATGCCGAGCACCGACGAAAAGAACATGCATCTTCCCATGGCCCCTTCGTCGGGCGAAATGATGACGAGGCGGTCCTTGTCAAAGGTGATGTCGGGAACCTCGCGGACGAGCGCTTTGACCATCTGATAGGTGGGACGGTAGTTGTCAAAGTCGCAGAGCGGGATCGCGCTCTCGACGCGGTCGTCGTGGGCGTCGAAGGTGATAATGTTCTTGACTCCGTAGAATTCGAGCTCCTTCAGCATCATGGCGCAGTCGAGGGATTCCCTTCCCGTCCTCCTGTGCTGCCTGCCTTCGTAGAGCATCGGCATAATGACCGAGATCCTTCTCGCTCTTCCGTTGATGGCTCCGACGATCCTCTTGAGGTTGGCAAAGTGTTCGTCGGGAGACATCGGGACCATATTTCCGCGGAGCTTGTAGGTGACAGAGTAGTTGAAGATGTCGCAGATGATGAAGATGTCAAGGCCCCTGACCGATTCAAAGATCATGCCCTTGGCTTCACCGCTGCCGAATCTGGGACAGTCGACCGGAATGAGAAAGCTTTTTTTGGCCTTTCTCCATTTCTTCAGCCAGTTGTCGACCTGGGCTGCGAAGGTCTCGCAGCCCGGCAAGGCTATGATCCCGAGTTTACCGAAAAGATTAGAGTCCATTGTCCGTCCCGCCTTATTCTTTATTTAATTTGGTACCGATACCGCCGCCGGGCGGCATAAATACAATAATATTATACAACAAACTTATGTCTTTCTGCAACATAAAAAACACCGAGGGCTCAGTTTTTGAAAAAAAGCGACAAAAAGCCGGCGCCTGATGAGGATTATTTTACAGTTTTTTTACCTATCGATTTCCACCGGTTGCGCATCTGATCTGCCGACAGACAGCCGGATGATCAAGCTTTCAGTCCGCTAAGACAAGGATCGGATATGACGGGAAAGCCGTCAGATCCATCCGAGCACCCGCATGAGGAGGGTGCCTCCGAACATGGTAAAGATCGACACCACCGTCGTCAGAAGAAGGATCTGGCCGGCGAGCTCGTGATCGCTGTTCATATTCTTTGCCATGATATAGCTGCTGACCGCCGAAGGAGTGCCGAAGACGATGAAGGCCACGGCGAGCTCGGGACCTCTGAATCCGAGAAGCCATGCGAGGCCGACCCCCATGGCCGGCTGAAGTACCGTCTTCACCGCGGTGACGATCGAGGCAAGCCCCAGATTCCCCGCGAGAGACGAGAATGAAAAGCCCGCCCCCAGGCTCACGAGCGCCAGCCCGGTCGTGCACTGCGAAAAGTAATTGATCGAGGTTTTCAGGGTGTCGGGGATCTTTATTCCGAAAAACATGAAGGGAAAGCCGAGAAAGACGGCGATTATCAGCGGATTCTTCAGCGTTTCAAGGCAGGCCCGACCGAAATCTGCGGCGGTAAATCCTCTCTTCTTCGGGGCGTCCGCCGATCCCGCCGCATCTCCTTCCGCCGGCTCCTCGCGCGGCATGAAGACCGCGAGGACGCCGACCGCGTAGATGTTGTAGATCAGCACCACGAAAGGCATAACCACAGCGTAGGCGGTCACCGCAGCCGCTTTTATATCCCCGTCTGCGAACATGTTCTCTATAAGCACCGCGCCAAGTATTGCGACGTTCGATCTGAACATCCCCTGGACCGAGGCTCCCGCCTTCCTTCTGTCTTTTATGAACAGAGGCACTGCGACCGAATAGAGGACGCAGAAGAGCGTCAGCGCTCCGACCGTGAAGAGCATGAGCTTCAGATATGAGGCGCTCTTCGAAAAATCTGCTCCCGAGACCTGCAGAAAGATCATGCAGGGCAGCGCGACCTTGAAGACGAATTTGTCGGCTCCGGCAAAAAAGGCGTCGGGAAAAAGCTTCAGTCTTCCCATGATCACGCCAGCCGCCGCGAGAATGACTATCGGCAGCACCGTATTCAGGCTGAGCAGCAGATTGTTCGCCATGGAATCATCATTCCTTCCCTTGACCGGTCACTTCGGCAGTATTATGCCAGCGGGATCTTTTTCACTGCGGCAGGGAGTCCCGGATATCCGCGGAAAGCTTCCGCCCGGGCGTCCCGCAGTGATATCGGCTCATCTTCCGAGGATACCGAGAAATCTTTCGTAAGCCCTGTCGTATATTTCCCTTGACGGGTCGGGAAGAAACTCGCGCGTCTCAAAAGAAGAGGCGACGACCGCCCTGGCTTCGGCGAGTCCCGAGATCTCCCCGAGCGAGATGAGCTGCATGAGGATGTTCCCGGCGGCGGTCGCCTCGGAGGGCCCCGCGAGCACCGGCAGGCCCGATACGTCGGCGGTCAGCCGGTTCAGCGTGACATCCTTCGAGCCTCCTCCGACGATGTTGATCGCCGAAGGTCTCTTCCCGGTCTGAGCCGCCAGATTCTCAAGCGTCCTGCGGTAGCAGAGCGCGAGCGAATCGAAGATTATCCTGACGCACTCTCCCGGGGTCTCGGGCACCGTCTGGCCGGTCCTTGCGCAGAAGGTTGCGATCCTTCCCGGAAGGTCGCCCGGAGAGGCGAATTCGGGGGCGTCGGGATCGATGAGCGAGCCGAAGGGCGTCGCGGCCTCCGCAGCGGAAGACAGCTCGTCAAAGGTATATTTCTTCCCCTCTCTCTCCCACTGTCTCCTCGACTCCTGCAGCAGCCACAGACCCATAATATTCTTCAGAAACCTTACCGTTCCGAATACTCCGCCCTCGTTCGTCCAGTTCATCCTGCGGCTGTCGGCGTCGATCCTCGGTGAGGTGAGCTCGGTCCCCATGAGCGACCAGGTCCCCGAGCTGATATACACGAAATCTCCCGGAGCGGCCGTCGTCGGGACCGACAGCACCGCGCTCGCGGTGTCGTGAGAAGCCACGTTGATGACCTTCAGAGCACGGCCCGCCTCTGTCACGTGACTGCCGAGGACACGTCCGGGCTGAATGACCGGGGCAAAGAGCGACCGGCCGACTCCCGCCGCCGCCAGGACCTCGTCCGACAGGTCGCGGGTCCGGGCGTCGAGCAGCGCTCCGGTCGAGGCGATAGTGTATTCGCAGGCGGTCTCCCCCGTCAGGAAAAATCCGAACAGATCGGGCATAAAGAGCATTTTGTATGCTTTTCCGGGAAGCTCCGGGCGGTCTCTGACGTCGGCGGCAAGCTGATATACGGTATTGAAGTTCATCGACTGTATGCCGGTGATCCCGTAGAGACGGTCGCCCGGCATCGATCTTTCAAAATAAACCCGGATGCCGTCGGTCCTGCCGTCGCGGTAGTGGGCGGGGGGAGCGATCAGTTCGCCTTCACGGGAGATATAGCCGTAGTCCACGCCCCATGTGTCGATTCCCGCGGATAGGGCTCCCCCGGCGGCGCCGGCTTCCGCCGCGGCCCTGACGTCGCGCAGGAGGGCGGGAAAATCCCAGCAGAGCATCCCGCGTGTTGTGACGGGGGTATTTATGAACCTGGATATCTCGTCAAGCTTCAGGCGCTCCCCGTCAAAACTGCCGAGAATCCCGCGCCCGCTGGAGGCCCCCAGATCTATGCCAAGCACTTTAAGTTCGGAATTCTTTTTCATCATTCTGTCCTTCCCCGCCGAAAGTCAGGCGGCGGTCATTTCAGTTCGACCACGGTCACGCCGGTGTCGCCCTCGCCCTGCTGTCCCGATCTGAACGAGGCGACTCTGGGATCGTCGCGGAGTCGGCTCCTTACAGCCGCTCTGAGCGCTCCGGTCCCTTTCCCGTGTATAAGTCTCACCGACGACAGACCGGCAAGCCCGGCGCTGTCGAGGTATCTGTCGATCTCGATCCAGGCCTCGTCACCCGTCATCCCGCGCAGATCGATCTCGGGTGAGCAGGCCCTCGAGACCGGCCTCGAGACATATTCGGAGGGAGTCTTTCTGTTCCCGCCGGCGTCGACCACCGTGACGGCGTCCTCGGCAAGCTTCAGATTGTCAAGCTTCGTCTTCGTCCTCAGCCCGCCGACCTGTACTGTCACCGATCCGTTTTTATCGGGGTCGCTGAGCAGGTATCCCGTCTGCTTCAGATTCTTCAGCCAGACGCTGTCGCCCTTTTTGAGTTCTCTGGGCAGAACGTAACCCGGATCGCTGTCGGCCTCGGGCGGATTGAAGACCTCCTCGTTCTCCTTCAGATGCTCCCTGAGAGCACGTCGGGCGGCCTCCAGCTCCTCCGCGGCCTTTTCGGTATCTTTTGCCTTTTTGACTTTTTCTATCTGCGAGAAGATGAATTCGCTTGAGATCCTGGCGCCTTCAACCATCGTTCTGGCCTTTTCCCTGGCGGTCTCCTCCTCCTTTGCGGCGGCGGAAAGCCTCTTCTGTATCTCCTCCTCGGCCTCGGATCGCGCCTTCTTAGCTTCGGCGAGCATCGCCTCGGCCTCCTCCCTCTCGCGCTGGGCCTCGATCCTGTCCTTCTCAAGCCGGGCGAGTATGTCCTCGAACCGCCTGTCGTCGGCAGACACCGTCTCCTCGGCGCGCTTTATGATCTTCTCCGGAAGCCCGAGACGCTCTGAGATCGCTATCGCGCAGGATCTGCCCGGAGTCCCGATCGTGAGCCTGTAGGTCGGGCGGAGGGTCTCGACGTCGAATTCGCAGGAGGCGTTAGTCACTCCGGGTGTCGAGAGTGCGAAGGATTTGAGCTCGGAATAGTGGGTCGTCGCGGCGCAGAGCGCCCCCCACTCCCTGACCGCCTCGATGATCGCGACGGCGAGAGCCGCGCCTTCGACCGGATCGGTCCCGACTCCAAGCTCGTCGAAGAGGACGAGCGAATCGGGGGTGATCTCCTGCATTATCGAGACGATGTTCACCATGTGAGCCGAGAAGGTCGAGAGCGACTGCTCTATGCTCTGATCGTCTCCCAGATCCACCAGGATGCGGTCGAAGACGCATATGCGCGAGCCATCACCGGCCGGTATCTGAAGTCCCGACTGAGCCATCAGCGAAAAGAGCCCGAGCGTCTTCAGCGTCACCGTCTTTCCGCCGGTGTTCGGGCCGGTGATGACCACCGTGTCGAACTGACCGCCCAGCCTGATGTCGACCGGTACCACACGGGAGGCCGGGATCAGCGGATGGCGGGCGGCGACATACCTTATCCCCGTCTTCCGGTTCCCGACCGCCGGAGTGACGCCGCCGTAGGATTCGCCGAAGGAGGCGCAGGCGAAGACGAGCGCCAGCTCGTCGATGTTTTCTGCGTCGTATCTGATCAGCTGAGCCGCGTCGGCGACTCCGGCGGAGAGATCGTAGAGCACCCTCTCGATCTCATACCGCTCCTTCGCCTCGTAGGTGTGCAGCTCGTTGTTGGCCTCGACGACCGCCATCGGCTCGATGAAGAAGGTCGCTCCCGAGGAGGATGTGTCGTGGACGAGTCCCCTGATCTCGTTTTTGCATTCGGCCTTGACGGGTATGACGTACCTGCCGTTGCGCATCGTAACGATGCTCTCCTGAAGGTATTTCGCGTATTCCCCGCCGGTATATCTCGAAAGCAGCTCCCTGATCCTGACTGTCGTGAGCCTGATCTTCCTTCTGATGTCTGCAAGCGTCGCCGAAGCCTCGTCGGCAACGGTATCCTCCGAGATGATCGAGGTAAAGATCCGGTTCTCAAGCTGTTTGTCGGCGAGCAGCCGGTCGAAGATCTCGTCAAGAACGGTGGGAAAGGTGCGGTTGGTCCTTCCGTATTCGTAAAGGCTCCTCGCGGTCCTGAGCAGATTTGCCACGTCTAGCAGCTCCGCCGGCGTGAGCATCGCCCCTTTTTCCGCCCTTTCGGTATGTGAGGAAAGATCCTTTATCCCGCCGAATGGAGGTTTTCCCTTTTCATTCAGCAGCGCCCTGGCGTCGGTCGTCCGCTTGAGGGAGGCCTCGACCCGGACGGGATCGTCGTCGGGCATGAGGGCGAGCGCCGCACGGCGCGACCCTTCGGTGCCGGCGTGCCCGGCGAGCATCGCCCTTATCTTGTCGAACTCAAGGAGCGACACCGTTTTATCGGTCAAATACATATCTGAATTATCTCACTTTCGGAATTAAATATTTCTGCCGCCGGCGCGCGTCAGCTCTTCGGCTCTCCGCCTGCCGACAGTTCCCTGTACTGGGACAGGGAGGAAAAACCTCTTTCAAGATGAGAGAGGAGATAGGTCTCGGCGGCCTCCTCAAAGCAGCGGCGGTCGTACCGGTCGCCGAGTCTGAAGGAGAGCATCCTCTTTGCCGGGGCGCCGATGCAGTATCTGACCGCCTCGAGCGCCGCGGGTGTGAGCGGCATGAGGATCGACCTTGTTCCGAATCTGTCGACCTCAGGCTCCCGCGAGAGCGGGTCCGCCTTCGGAGCAAGGCTAATACAGTCCTGACACACTATGCCGCCGTTCATGACGTCGAGCTGAAACCGTGAGGCGGACGCCTTTCCGCAGAGCCTGCATGCCGACAGATCGGGCTCGTAGCCCGAGAGCGACGCCGCCCTGAATTCGAAGACGGCCTTGACGGTCGCGTCGTCGGCGACGCCCGCTGACAGGGCGTAGAGCGAGTTCAGGGCAAGCGAAAGCAGCTCCTCCGCCCCGGCTCCGGGGCCCGACAGCTCGCAGCAGACGTCGCATATATACTGGGCAAGATAGGTCTTGACGATATCCCCGCCTATCTCCCTGAAGGTCTCGGTCGGGAAGCCCTCTCTCAGGAAGAAGAGATCACCTCCCTTCCCGGGATGAAGCTCGAAATTCCCGTATACGAAGGGCATGCAGGCCGCCATATACCTTGATTTGAGCGACCTTGCCCCCTTGGCGAGCACCGATATGCTTCCCTGTTTTGCCGAGAGCAGCGTCAGCAGCCTGTCGTTCTCTCCCGACGGGACCGTCCTTATCACAAGGGCGTCTGTTGAAAAATCAGCCGGCACTTCGATCCTCCCCTGCCGCTCAGCTTCCGGCGGACCCGGTCCGCTTCTTCCGTTCGCCGCCCGAGCCCTCTATGTCCTTTTTGTCATAGCCCAGTTTTCTTACCGCCGCCTCGCTGTCGCGCCATCTTTCCCTGACCTTGACCCAGAGATCGAGATAGACCGTCCCTCCGGTTACCTTCTCGAGCTCCTCTCTGGCGTATGTCCCGACCTTCTTCAGCGTCTCGCCGTTCTTTCCGATGATGATACCCTTGTGAGAGGTCTTTTCGCAGATTATCTCGGCGCGTATCGAGGTGTGTCGGTTATTCTCTGAGTAGTCCTCGATGACAACGGCGATCCCGTGCGGGACCTCGCGGTCGAGGGCGCGCAGCAGCTTTTCCCTGATTATTTCAGAGGTGTACTCCCGCATCGTCTGGTCGGTCGCGGCGTCGTCGGGGAAGAACCACTCTGATTCGCGGAGAAAGTGAGAGAGCTCCTCAAGCAGCTCGCCGACGTTCTTTCCCCTCTTCGCCGAGATCGGCACGACGGCGTCGAAATCATGCAGGGCGGCGTAGGCGGCGATCGTTCCGGCGATGACCTCGCGGTCGGCGGTATCGATCTTGTTGAGCGCGAGCACCGACGGCGTCCCGCTGCTCTTAAGGTAGGATATGACACCCTTTTCTATATGCGAAGGAGCCCTCGTCACGTCGCAGACGAGGAGGACGACGTCCCCCTGCTCGAGTCCGCTGTCTGCCGCCGCCGACATATACTCGCCGAGGCTGTTCTTCGGCCGGTTTATGCCCGGCGTGTCAAAGAAGACATACTGATCCTCTCCCTCGGTCAGGATGCCGTGTATGCAGTTTCTCGTCGTCTGGGGCTTGCTCGACACGATCGCGACCTTTTCCCCCAGCAGACGGTTCATCAGAGTCGATTTTCCGGCGTTCGGCCGGCCGACTATCGAAATAAAGACAGTTCTTTTCATCTTTCACGTCCGCCTCCGCGGCAGGCGGGAGGCAGACAACACTTTCTCATAATAATACTGATATTATATGATATCACATTTGACGGCTTCAGTCAAGAAAAAGGAGAGCGTGACCGCAAAAATATGGCCGAAAGGTGTTGACAGCTCAGGATAAATAATGTAAAATATAACTGTATAGATTTATCCGTCAGAAAGGCACGAAATGGCAGTAAAGGAACAGATCATCGAAATACT
>ONVJ01000003.1 GCA_900321265.1 uncultured Eubacteriales bacterium | reverse complement strand
GATCCCGCCCGCGCCGGAGTCATGCTTTCGAAGGATAAGCACCTGACGGTCGCCGCGACGCTGCCCGACGGAAACAGGCAGTCGGTCGGTTTTGACGTCCCGGGCTGCGCCGACGCTTTCCGGAAATCGCGCTTCAACCCGGAGGTCGATCCCGAGTCGCCTTTTGACGAAGAGACCTTCGGCGCCGTCCTCGACTTCTTCGAGTGGGTCGAGGCGGCGCTTACCGGGAAGGAGATCGAGGTCTCGGAGGAGGACAGGAAGACGGCGGAGGAGATCGGGAAGGTCATCCGCGACCTTCTTGAGGACCTCTCGAAGCTTCCCGAGACCGAAAAAGAAAACACCGGCAAGTTATTCGCGCCTGCCGCCCGCGTGACCGTGAGGCTGTCGAACGAAAAGCTGAACGAAGCGATAGGACTCATAAAGGAGGCGGCGTCGAACGAATCGGTGAGGAAGCTGATCCTGTCATACGCCTCGATGCTGAACGCGCAGGGCGTGCAGGGCGTGCAGGGCGAGCAGGGCGAGCAGGGCGGCGAGTCGCAAGGCAATGAGTCGCAAAGCGATATTGAAAAAGCTCTGTCCGACCGGATCGACGAAGTGCTTGATAAGATCGGGGACTTCGTCAGGGAATCGAAGATCTCCCTCACTCTCGAGGCCGAGATAAAGGAGGGGAAGATAATCTCCGCCCTGATCAGAGTACCCTTCGAGCATGAGTTTGAGACGCCCGACGGCGGCGGGGAGAAGGAACACGAAGCGGTGCTCAGCCTTCGCGCCGACTACGACTGCGACGGGAAAAAGAAGCTGACCGCCGAGTTCGACGCCTGCAACGGCGGGAATCTGAAATACAAAGTGTCCGCGGTATACCTGGCGGAAGACAGAGATGACGGCGCCGGAAAGGTGTGGAGCCTGACTCTCGAGGAGGATGAGGAGCCGGGGCCCGGAGAGGACGAAGAAGCCGGGTATCACGAAAAGGTCGAAATAAAGCTTGAATATGACTCGGAAAGCGCGGAATACCGGCTGACGGCCGACGGGACCGAGTTTATCGCCGGGACTTTCAGGTCTGACGACAGCAGCCTCGAATTCACTGTCGGACGGGCGAATCTGACCGCGAGGAGCGAGCTCTTCGTCTACGGAAAGGGACTGTCCAAGAGCGAGAAGCCGATAGCCGCCGTCGATATTTTCACCCTCCGAGTCGCGTCGGGAGACGAAGGTAAGACGGAGACGGATAGGGACGGGCTCTTCGGCGACGAAGGGGAGATGCCTCTCTTTGAGCTGACCGACGGCGATCTTGAAAAGATCACCGGAGAGGACGGTGTCATCCTCTCGCTCGGCGGATTCCTGACCGAATCCTTCCCGCCGGCGGTCGACGCGAACAGCTTTTACACGATAGAGGGCTATCCGGTGGAGCCGAAAAGCACGGCGGAGAAGCGGGCGAGGACGGTGCTCGGCGCCTATGTCGGATACCTTAACGGTCTCGGATCCGGCGCGATAACGAATGAGAGCTGCTACGCGCATCTCTTTGACAGCGAAAGTGCCCTCTGGTTCATTCTTACCTTTGACGGAAAGACGGCGAACATATATCCCGCCGTCTCGCTCGACGGGGTCGATCTTACAGGCTGCCACACCGCGTCGCTGAGCGACGGCGTGATGACGATCCACCACTGGAAGGACACGACGCCTCACATAGACTGCGGCGAGGAGATATACACTCAGAACACCTGTTCCGAATGCGGGCTCGTGATAAAAACGACGACGGGAAAATACAAAGAGCACGAATACTCGGGCGGAGGTTTCATCGACACCGCCAGCATGCTGAACTCCGGGAAAAAGGTGACGGCGCATCTGCGGCAGTGTCCGAACTGCGGCAGAAGCTGGCTGTCTCTTGAAAAGATCAGCTATAAGTATGAAAATATTCAGGGCGAGGAGTGGCTGGTGTCTGCCGGGCATGACAACGACGGCATCACGAACCTGTCGACCGAGAAGATCCTGAACATCAACGGGCCGGATCCCGGAGGGACTTCGACGGTAAAGATCGCCGACGGGGAGCTTTTCGAGAACGGGACCCATATCGGAGCGATATATTTCGGAAAGAACGTGAGATCGATCGGCGCACGGGCCTTCAGCGGTCTGACCGATCTGAAGGCGGTGATGCTGCATCCCGGGATAGAATCGATCGG
>ONVJ01000004.1 GCA_900321265.1 uncultured Eubacteriales bacterium | reverse complement strand
GAGACCGACGAGACCGGCTGCATCACGACTCTCACCAACAGCTACACTCCCGACAAGATCTCGATCAACGTCGAGAAGCAGTGGAGAGACGACGACAACCGCGACGGTCTCAGACCGCAGTCGATCCATGTACAGCTCAAGGCTGACGGCAAGGCTGTCGGAGAACCCGTCGAGCTGAGCGAAGCCAACAACTGGAAGCACACCTGGACAGAGCTTGACAAGAACGCGGAAGGCAAGGAGATCGAGTACACCGTCGAGGAGACCGATCTTCCGGCAGGATACGGCATCACCGTCAACGGCACACCGAAGGAAGGCTTCCTGATCATCAACCCGCACGATCCCGAGAAGATCGAGGTCGAAGGCGTCAAGATCTGGCAGGGCGAGACCGACAAGGATCACCAGAGGCCGGGAAGCGTCATCATCAGACTCTACGCCGACGGAGCCGAGATCGACTACGCGGTCGTCAGCGAGGCGACCAACTGGACCTTCAAATTCACCGATCTCTACAAGTACAAAGCCGGAAAAGAGATCAGGTACACGATCACCGAAGATCCGGTGGTCGGTTACAGCACAAGCATCAACGGCACGACGGTGACCAACACCTGGACGCCGCCCGAGACTCCTCCTACCGGCGACAGCGGAATAATCGCAACTGTCGCAATGCTCTTCACATCGGCGCTCGGCATCGCCTTCGCGCTCGAGAGAAAGAGAAGAAGGAATATCGAAGCCGAATAAGCGATTAAACCCTGACGGGGCAGGCTGCCGGTAACGGCAGCCTGCCCCGCGAAACTGATATTCCGCAAAAAAAGGGGTTGTTCAAAAACTCGCCTCACGAGTTTTTAAACAGCCCCTTTTGCAGTTTATGAAGGTCAGGAGAAAAACTTCAGTATCCTGATCGCCAGGCCCATGTCGGCGGCCCGGTTGTGGGCCGAGACCTCTCCCTCCTTGCGGCCGAGGATCTCGTCCTTGTGCTCGTGGAAGAACTCGTAGGAGCGCAGGAGCATCTCCTCGTTCATAAGCGTAGGCTGCCAGCCCAGCTTTTCCTTGATCTTCGTCGTGTCGAAGACGAAGGTCGACGAGATCATGTTGTACTGGTAGACGCCGAGAGGAGAGATGTTCAGCGCGTAAGCGGCCTTCATCGCGAATTTCGCGAGCCTTGGCGGCAGATGCCCCAGCTTCGATTTCGATTCGGAATGGTCGACCACATACTGGTAGGTGTAGTTGAAGGATTTGACGTCGTCCGAGCCGATGTTGAAGACATCGCTCCTGTCGTAGCCGAGCGCGAGCTCGCAGGCGCGTGCCAGGTCCTTCGCGTAGATGAACTGATAGCGGTTGTTGCCCTTGCCGACCATCCAGAGCTTCTTGTTCTCGTCGACGAACTGGTAGAGGATGGCGAGCAGCCCGAGCCGGCCCTCGTCCATTATCGTCGGGCAGCGGAAGATCACCGATTTTACCTTTTCACCGTCGGCGAGAAGTATCTTTTCGCCCTCGAGCTTGCTGCGGCCGTAGATCTCGACCGGCTCGGGAGGCTCCTCCTCGGTGACCGGATAATCGAAGTTTCTGCCCCACAGGCAGTTTGACGATGTGAAGACGATCTTCCCGACGCCGTATCTGACGCAGGCGTTGTAAACGTTCTGCGTGCCGTCGACGTTAGACGTCCAGAGCTCGTTCAGCATCTTCTTCTCGTGCGCGAGCATCGCGGCGAAGTGGAAGACCGCGTCAAACCGGTTCTGTTCGAATAGTCCCTCGAGTGCGGGTACGTCGCGGATGTCGCCCTGAATGGCGTGATAGTTATCCGCCTCGGGGATCTCGCTTTTGCACAGGTCTATGCAGACGCACTCGTGACCCCGCTCAAGCAGATATTTAGTCATTATCGTTCCGAAGAACCCGGCTCCGCCGGTGATAAGATATTTACCCATGTTTCTTCACTCTTTCATGAATTGATCGTTATATAAATTATACCACATTTCCGAAAAAAAATCCATAATAAAATTTTAGCTGCAGCACGAAACCGCGCCCCCTTTTTCAGCGACTTATAAAATGGGACATCCGTCCGGCCGAAGGCTTTCCCGCGGCCTGCCTGCGCCTGAGGGAGCAATGTGCTGTTGACAAAAACGCAAACAGACTGTATAATAATATAAATATACTATTCTTATTCGCGGAGCGCCCGCACAGGCGGCGCGTTTTCTGCGGGAAAACGGAGTCTTCACCTCGATATGGGCAGAAAGATCGGCATGAAAAAGTTTCTTTCAGACATTCCGGAATACAGGAAGGACGCCGCGACCGCGGTCGTTTCGGTCGTTCTCTGTCTTCTGTTCGTCTTTGTATTTGCAAAATATTTCGCGGCCGACACGGCACCGGTGGCCTATCCTCTTGAGGGGCCGGTCGAGAACTACAACCCCTATGTTCAGCAGTTCGACGCGCTGAAGAAGGGGCAGGCTCATCTTGACATCGAGCCCGACCCCAAACTTGCGAAGCTTGATAATCCCTATGATCCGGGGCAGCGGTCAAAGGTCTACTATCTCTGGGACCGCGCCTACTACGACGGAAAATACTATTCCAACTTCGGCATAGCCCCGGTCCTCACCGTCTACATGCCCTGGTACCTGCTGACCGGCGAGCTGCCCGGCACAGGCGTGGTCATGACGGTCTTTCTGATCATAGCCGCGATCTTCATGCCGCTGACCGTCACCGCCTGGGCGAAGCGCTTTTCGCCCGGGACGCCGAGACCTCTGGTCGCTCTGGCGGCGGTGTCGGTCTTCCACTGTTCTCTGATCGCGCTGATCGCGAGAGGCCGCACTCCCTTTTACTACCTTGCCGCAGTCGCCGCGACGTCCTTCATAAGCGTCTTCTTCTTTCTCTGCGTCGCGGGATATTCTGCCGAAAGACCTGTTTTTCGATATATTCTTTACGCTTTGGCAGGAGTCTTTTTCGGTCTTGCCTTCCAGTCGCGGCTTCCGGTCGCGGTGATCGCCGCCTTCCTTGTGATACCCGGTCTGTGGTTCTTCATAATCGGCCGCGAGCGGGAAGGGAAGAAGCTCGTACCGGTCATAGCCGAACTCGCAGCCGTCGGAGTGCCTGTCATACTCTTCTTTGCCGGATCGCTGATCTTCAACGCGATCAGGTTCTCGGGCCCGCTTGATTTCGGCCACAGCTGGCAGCTCACCGTCACAGACAACTCGACGCTGAAGATCAGGCTGACCGACCTTCCATACGCGCTATATCACTATTTTCTCGACATGCCCGCGGCCGCGGAGGAATATCCCTATATCTCCTTCAGTTACGCAAAATTCGCGAGCTACGGCCACTATCAGTACCGCGACGCCGGCTTCGGCATGTTTGCCGTTCCCCTTACTCTGTCGATCCTGGCCTCTCCCGCGGTGATCTTCTCCCGCAGATTCGAGCTTCGCCGCCGCATCTTCACCGCGGCGGCAGTCGCCGGGATCCTTTTCACCGCCCTCGACGATTTCTGCATGGGGGGCATCATATACAGATATACAGCCGACCTGACTTTCGTGGGATCTGTCTTTTCGGTGATCATACTCTTCTCGCTCTGTGAGAGGATAAGCGACCTGTGGGGGGAGAAGAGCCGGATACCCGCCGCCGTCGCTTATGTTGCGGTCGCCCTTTTCCTGATATTCTCGGTCCGCGCCTCGCTGAGGCTCTTCCTCATAAACGACAACGGTAACGTCATGACCTACAGCGAGGAGGTCGCGGAATTCCTTCCGAAAATACTGAATTTCCGTCCGCGCTGAGCGGTAAACGGATAACGATACGCCGCTCCGGGACAGGAATAAACGATTCCTGCCCGGCGCTTCCGGCGGAGTGACCGGTTTCGGAACGCCGGGAAACAATAACTGACAGGAGATCTTGCATTATGCCTGCGTCAAATTCAGAAAAGATAAAGAACTTCCTTTCGGGGAAGGGAAAGCTGCTTTGGACCCTTTTGTCGGTCCTGCCCCTGCTTTTCGCCGTCCTCGTCGCACTCTATTACATCTGGGGGCCGGGCGAGGGATATTTCCACTCCGACTGCACCGACAACCTGATCTGGGCGGAGGTCTCGATCGAATCGGGAAGCGTCTTCGATCCCGAGTTCAGATACGCAGGAATGCTGCCATTCTCGGCGGCCTTCTGGATCGTCCCGCTGATCCGGATCTTCGGATACGGGATGACGGCGCACAATATCGGAATGTCGATATTCGCGCTGCTCTTCATCGCGTCGGTCGTCTTTTTCTGCAGATCGGCAAAGATGACCTGGGGCTGGTCCTCGCTTGCCGCCTTCGCGTCGGTCGCCGCGATGTCGGCCTCCGACAAGCTGCGCGAGATCATGTACGGCCACAACATCTACTACAGCATAGGGCCCTGCCTTCTGCTCTTTTCACTCGGACTGGCGATCAGGATCTCCGACAGCCTTTCGGCCGGTAAAAAGGGCGGGATAAAGCAGACCGTTCTGCTTGCGATCCGGACCCTCCTTTTCGCCTTCATCTGCGTCGGAGCGGCGACCGACGGCGGCCAGGTCATCGTCATCGGGACCTTTCCCGCGGTGGCGGGGATCCTCGCCGACAGGTTCTTCTCGCGCGAGAAGCTCGCGTCGAGGAAGAACATACCCGCCGCGGCGATCGTCGGGCTCTTCGCGATGGGGACGCTTGTCGGGATGATGCTCCTCAAGGTCTGGAAGGGCGATATCGAGTGCGGCTACGCCGAGGCATATTCCGAATGGTCGAAGATCGACACCTGGGCTGACAACGCGAAGGCTTTCGTCAAACAGTATTTCACGCTTATCGGCGTCCTTCCCGAAGGCAGTCTTTTCTCGCTGAAGTCTGTCGTCACGCTCCTCCGGCTCCTCGGCGGAGTGCTGATGATAATTGTGCCGCCCTTCATGTTCGTATTCTACCGCAAGCTGTCGGGACCGGGCGTGCGCGCCCTCCTCTGGGGGCACACAGCCGTCTTTTCGGTCGTAATGGTCGGCTTTGTCTGCGGGAAGCTTTCGGGAGTCAACTGGAGGCTCACTCCGATACTGGCTACCGGCTCGGTGCTCTGCGTCCTGGCAGCGCGCGAGCTCTGTCTTGCGGCGAAGGCCAAAAAGGCCGGTGCCGGGGAAGAGGATAAAGGAACAGACGAAGAAAAAACCGGAGAAAAGGCCGGCGGAGCTCCGGCTGCAGGAAGGATCGGAGCGCTGCTTCTCGCCTTCGTCATGATATTCTCGCTCACCGTCTCCTTCGAGATCCTGAAGATGCCGAAGGACTACGGCCGCGACAATTACAACCACGAGCTGGCCGCCTTCCTTGAGGAACACGGGCTGGAATACGGATACGCGACCTTCTGGCAGAGCCAGACGATCACGGCGCTGTCGGACGGCAGGGTCAAATGCCGCGAGATACTGGCGAGAAAGCAGGCCGGAGTCTATTCCGACTACTACCAGTCCAGCAGGCGCTGGTACAGGGACATCGACAGCGACAGATTCTTCGTTCTTCTGTCGGACGGCGAGTATAACGACATTCTGTCCACCGCGTCATGGCAGAGCTGGATCAGCGACATACTTATCGAGGAGTATACCGAGGAGGACGGACTTGTTCCGGGATTCTTAATCTTCGTCTTCTCACAGAATCCGCTTGAATACAATCCCGGCTGACGCCAGCCGTGATACCGACAACTCAGGTCAGGGGGAGCAGATACCGCGCCTGAAACATCCGCAGGGACGGAGATCCCCTCTTAAACACTGCAATTTCCGAAAGGGAAAAGAATCAAAATGACTGAGGAAACGGAAAAATGAAAAAGAGATTCAAAAAGATCGCGGCGCTGATGCTCGCGCTGCTGACCGCAGCCGCGGCATTTGCCTCCTGCGCCGAAAAGACAGGACCGGCTGAAGACAGCACGACTGCCGAAGCCGTTACAACCGACATTCCGGCGACTGCCGCCGAGACAAAGCTTCTCCCCGATCTTCCCGACACTCAATGGGACCGCGGCTTCCGCATCCTCGGGTGCAGCGAGAACCGCGCCGACTCCTATCCGAGCTTCGAGCTTTACGCCGAGGATCTCAACGGCGAGGCGATGAACGACTCGGTATACAGGCGGAACGAGACCGTCAAGGCGAAATACGGCATCTCGGTCGTTCAGATGCTGGCAAAGGAGACCTCGAACCGGGTCACGAATGACGCCGCCTCGGGAGACGACAACTTCGATCTTGTCTTCGTCTACATAAGCAAGATCGGTGCGCTGGCGCAGAAAGGGTATTTCTACGATCTGAACGAGATCGATTATATCGATTTCGAAAAACCCTGGTGGCACAAGAGCGTCAACGACGAGATCTCGATCAAAGGCCGCCTCTACTACACGTCGAGCGATTTCTCGCTCAGAGACAAGAACCGGGTGCAGGTCCTGGCATGCAACGACAAGCTGAGGGAGGGGCACCGACTCGATCCGGTCCCCGAGCTGGTCAGGTCGAACGAATGGACCGCCGAGAAGATGTCGCAGTATATCACAGCCGCTGCGGCCGATCTCGACGGCGACGGCAAGCAGACCGCGAACGACTGCTTCGGGCTCGTCATGCACTCCTACAACGCCTTTGCCGCGCTCTGCTTCGGCTGCGGCGTCAGGCTCGTCGGCAAGGATGAAAACGACGGTCTTGCCGTCATCAGCGATCCCGATCACGATTCCGCCGCGGTCGACGCCGTTCTCGACATCTGCCGCACCGAGGTGTCGCTGACGCCCGAGAAATACGGGAGTGACTTCTCGCTCAACACAAAGATCTTCGGCGAAGGCCGCTCGCTTTTCAGTCTTGACATGCTTCATTTTCTCGGCTGGTGCAACAGGGACTGCGAGTTTGAGTTTACCGTGGCGCCGATGCCCAAGCTCAGTTCGGATCAGGAGAACTACTGCACGCTGCCCGAGGTAAGCTGCATGCTCTTCGCGGTGCCGACGACAAATAAGGATCCCGCCTTTTCGGGATTTGCCCTTGAGGCCTTTTCCTACGAATCGACAGACACCACATACGTCACATTTATCGAACTCTACTGCAAATCCCGCAATATCAGAAACGCCGACAGCGTGGAGATGGTCAATATCATACTTGACAATATCGTCTACGACGCGTCGGTCTTCTATTCTGACGTCATACCGCTTTACAATATCGTCAGCAAAACGATACCGCAGGCGGGCAGCAATATGTTTGTCCGCAGTCTGAACGCGTCGATCGGCCGCGCAAGGACCGAGATAGAAAAGATCAATACCGCTTTCGCGGGCGGACAGTGAGCGGATCTTCCGAGAACATGAAATAATAATAAGAACAGGGTGTTAAGAAACTCGCTTCACGACTTTCTTAACACCCTTTCACCATTTTTCACGGAACATTGCTCCGGTGTGATTTTTTACATAATAATTGTTAGTTTATACAAAGAACTGTATTAAAACAAATAGTATAATTATTATGGTTCTAAGGATTTTCCGCCTGGACACCTGCCGGAGGCGAAAGACGGTCACTTGTATTTGTTCGGCTCGGTGCTTATGATCCCCTTCCGGTATTCCGACGGAGTGATCCCGAAATTCGTCCTGAAAAGGCGGATGTAGTTTGAGAGATCGGGAAAGCCTGAAGCCATGCAGGCCTCGGTGACGCGGGCGCCGCTCTTCAGAAGGATGCGCGACCGGGCAAGCCGCTTTCCTTCGATATAGGCCTTGGGAGTCGTGCCGAGATGCGTCGCGAAGAGCCGCCTCAGCTGAGAGGGAGAGAGATAGTATTTGTCGGTCAGGTATGAGATGCTGCGGATCTCGGGAAGATTCTTTGATATGTCGTCAAGAATGAGCTTCAGCTGTTCGGGGAGCTCGCCCGACACAGTATCGGGGCTGAGACATCCTTTCCAGATGTCAAGCAGCTGAATGAGCTGAGAGAACTCAAGCAGGGTGTCCTTTTCGCCTGTCCGTCCGAGCTTCATGACCAGATCGCGGATCGCGGCCCGCGTCTCGTCAGACGACGGCGACAGCAGGTTTCCGCCTGCGCCGCGGTCGCGAAGAAAGGGAGCGAGCAGGAAATCGTTTCCCGACATGAACCAGAAGCAGGCGTTGAGATGCGGCCTTTCGGAGTGCCGGATGCAGTGGTGAATCTCGTTCGGCCGGCAGAAGACGGCGTCGCCCGGCTTGAGCGGGTATGTAGTGTTATCGACCATGAAGCTGACGTCGCCGTCGATCAGATAGTAGAACTCGATATAGTCGTGGACGTGTACCGGGTAGTAGAGCTGCCTGTCGGGGTCGGGTTCGCTGTC
>ONVJ01000298.1 GCA_900321265.1 uncultured Eubacteriales bacterium | reverse complement strand
GGATACCTCTGCTTGTCAGCATATATTCCGACTATATGCCCGACATAATCGGACTTCAGGAGGTAAACGCAAACGGGCATTCAGGCCTTTCGGGGAACATAACCGATCTCTATACGATCGCATGCTCGAAGATCGCCGGAGGCAGCTCAAGCTGCTATACACCCATACTGTTCCTTAAAGACAAATACGAGCTCGTCGAATCGGGGTCCTTCCTCTTTGACAGCCGCTGGCCGAAAACGAACACAAAGACTATGGCCTGGGTCGTGCTGAAGAACAAGGAGAGCGGAAGACTCGTCGCGGCGATAAACGCGCACTGGTCGCTCATTCTTTCAAGCTACGACACACAGTCGGTCTTCGGAAAGGTGCTTTCGAACTCGACCGACGGAGCCCTCTGGCGTGAGGACAACTCGAGACAGATCCTTGAAAAGCTCGACGAGCTGCGCGGCAAATACGGAGAAACTCTTCCGGTATTCGCCATGGGCGACATGAACGCCTCGCCCACAGCGAAATCTGTCACCATGCTGAACGAAAAGATGAAGAACGCGAGCGAGATATGCAAAGGTCAGAAGACGACCGGCATGTCTAGCTTCCACAGCAATCCGGGCCAGTGGCCGGCGTCGGGATCGGCGATCGACAACATCTTCGTCACCGCCGACTGCGTGAAGTGTTTGAGGCACGAGATAGTCATCACCGAGACCTCGGTCGCAAGCTCCGACCACTGCCAGGTCGTCGTCGATCTTTCTTACTGACATCCGGGACAAAGGAGGGTGCGCAATGAGTGAGGAAAAGACCGTGTTAGAAGAGGAAAATCCCGGCAGGGCTCCTCTCTGGGGAAGTCAGCGTGAGAGCTTTTCAAGGGATATTTATATGCCGGCGACCGGTGTTATCGCAGCGCCCTTCGCGGTATGCCTTCCGGAGGACGCGGACAGGTTCGCTGTGCCTCCCGGAAATCTTTTCGCCGAGATCGGTCCCGGACTTAAGACCCGCGGCGGTGAGGATCTGTACAGTCTGCTTGACAGATACAGAAACAGCGTTCCGATGCTTGCCTTTTCGGATCCCGGGACGGCGGCCGAACTTGCGGACTTTGTCTCGCACAACAACCTCGCCGACTTTCTGATCTGCGTGGGATACCGGGAAAGGGAACTGCTGCCTGTCGCCTACCGGATGATGCCGGTGGCGCGCTGTGTCATAGATCACCGCGGATGCGGTGAGATCCGGGATCCCGCCGCCTTCGCAGGGGAGCTGTCGTCATACTGCGCGACGTCGGTGATCCTTGACTGCGAGGCCGCCGGCCGCACGACCGTCCACATGCTCCAGCAGAGGTTCATCCACGTTATAGCCTACTGCGGAGGCGAACTTCTGCAGATCGCAAGAGCCTGTTCAGCGGGCGTCAACGGGATACTTACCTCAAGGCCAGACCTGCTTTACGGGATCCTTGAAAGATTCCCCGATAACACCTTCCTCCGCCGCAGGAATCTTATCGCGCACAAGGGATTTCAGGACGGAGGAAAATATCCCGAAAATTCGATCTCAGGCGTGACCGCGGCCGGCAGGGCCGGATTTGACGGCGCCGAGATCGACATTAAGCTTACCGCCGACGACCAGCCGGTCGTCATGCACAACCGCACGACGAAGGGGATGTTCGACTGCCCCGAGATGTCCATCGAGGAGAGCCGGTACAGTGACATGAAGGATCTTCGCAGGATCGGATATCCCGACGACGGCATCGATCTTTTCGCGGATCTGATGAAGGCAATGGCGGCTTATCCCGATACCCCGGTCCTGATCGAATTCAAGCCGTCGCCCGGGAACGAAAGGGGGGACAGGCTGATCGATATAAGCGCCGAGATACTGTCGCGTCCCGAATCTCAGAAGGCGCCGATCACGATAATGGGCCGTGTGCCGCCCTATCTCGGTTTCGTCAGGGACAGACTTCCGTCGGTCCCCGCCTCGCACTGCGAGGGCGGGAAGGAGATCCCGGCCCCTCCGGAGACGAGGGAGGAGTGCGAGGACAGGC
>ONVJ01000053.1 GCA_900321265.1 uncultured Eubacteriales bacterium | reverse complement strand
GCGGGAGAGAGCGAGGCGATCTCGCGGGCGACCTCCTCCGCGTGCTCACGCGTCCACATCCGGCCGTCCTTCCGGCCGCTCTCATAGAGATGCGTCAGAATGAGAGTCTTTTTCGAAAAGCGGAGCGCGAACTCCGCCATGTCGCGGGCGAGCGGGTGAACGGGCGCGTCCTCGAGGCCGTCGCCGAGCCAGACGTGCGCGAAGCAGATATCCGCCTTCGGCACTTCGGGCAGGGCGGAATAATCCCTCGTGTCGCCCGGAATGACGACCGACGGTAGTCCCTCCGCCGTGATATACCAGCCGTATTCGGGCACTCCCTTTCCGGTGTCCGGGCGGAAGTGATGTCCCTCGAAGGGCAGCAGTGTCAGCGGGCCGGCAGCGACCGGCCTGCCCTTTTCGGCAAAGGTGATCTTTTCCTCCGGTAGACCGAATGACGCCGCTTTTTCGGCCAGAAAGCCGGGGATGATCCATTTTGCCCGGTTCCCGGCCAGGAGCCTGACGGTGCTCTCCTCGAAATGATCACCGTGACCGTGGGTGATCACGATAAGGTCGAGATCCCGAAGCAGCTCTCCGGCGAGCGCCGGAGTCTCCGCCAGCCGCCGCGCGGCCCGGAAGGCGGGATCGACCGCCACGCGGTATCCTCCGAAGGAAAAGAGGTAGAAGGTCGGGCTCGCGAGGGAAACCGAGAGCCCCTCTTTCCGGTCGAGAACACCGAGAGCGCGGCGGAAGTCCCGGTCGAATTCCATCCGGATGCGTTCATGCTCGGCGGCGCAGAGCGCCTGTATATCGCTCACAGCTTCCGGTAGAGCTTCGCGATGACGCCGGCGCAGGTCTCTGCGCCGAAGAGCGAGCTGTTGAGGGTTATGTCATAGTTGGCGCCGGCGCCCCACTCGATGTCGGTGTGGGCGTAGTAGTAGGCCTTGCGCCTGGCGTCGCGGTCCTTCAGATACTGCTCGGGTGAATCGCCGGCATCGATTTTTTTCTCTGCGAGGCGGTCGATCCTCGAGGCCATGTCGGCCCTCACGAAGACGCGGAGCAGATCGCAGCGGTCGCGGAGGACGTATTCGGCGCAGCGCCCGACGATGACGCAGCTGCCCTCCGAGGCGAACTGCCTTATCAGCTCCGCCTGCGCGGCGTAGAGCCTGTCCTGAGCCGACTGTCCGGTGAAGTCTCTGGCTGTTATCAGCTCGAAGAGCCGGCTGCGGTATACGGCGTATTCGCCGTTTTCGGCGATGAAATCCCGGGCGAATTCGGTGCTTTCGGCGAGCTTGTCGATGATATCCGAATCGTGGCAGGGAATGCCGAGCTCGGCGGCGGCAAGAGAGCCGATCTCGCTTCCGCGGCTGCAGAACTCGCGGCTGACTGTGATGACACGGTGTTTCATGACTTTTTTCTCACTCCTGTCTTCGGATTTATTGACCGGTTTTCAGATCCCGATGACGATCCCCAGCGCGGCGAAGGCCGCGACGAGGAGAAGATTGACCGCGAAGAGCGGCAGGCTTTTCTTCACCCACCTGTAATACTCGAAGCCGATCATCGAAAGCGATATCAGCAGCACGGGCGAGGTGGGGAAGATGAGGTTGGTATAGCCGTCGGCGAAGGTGTAGAGGAGGACGAGCATGTTTTTCGACAGCCCGACGCTCGACACCGACAGTATCCCCATGACGAGAAAGGCCTTTGCCGTCGACGACGATATGAAGAATTCAAGTACGATAATGATGAGGTAAAGCACCGCGGCGACGGCGAAGGGCGACCGGTCGGCCGTCATCAGGTTGATCTGATGCACGACGGTCGGCAGGACTCCGCCCTCCTCAAGTACGAACTTGACCGACGACGCCAGCGCGATGAAGGCGACGGTCGGCAGCGCGCCGAGGATCCCGCGGCCGAAGCTGCGGAAGACGAGCGCTGGCTTCCCCGAAGCTGCGATCCCGGCGACCGGGCCGAATATGAGGAAATAGGCAAGCAGAATGACGACTGTGTAGCTCCTGAGGGCGTCGGTCACCGACGAGACGATGATGAGGGCGAGGGCTGCGGCGATGAAGAGGGTGTAGATGATCCGCTTTTTGCGGGTGCCTTCCTCGCCGCCGGCTTCCGGGGCGTCCGCCGCTCCCGACGCGCGGAGCCTTTCGTCGGCCGCGAGCGTGAATGAGGCGGAGGGGTCCTTTTCGATCTTCCCGGCATAGAGGAATATGAAGCCGAGCAGCAGTCCGTACATGACGGCGAATATGATGAGCCTGAACCATATCGTTTCGACCGGATTGACGCCGATTATGTCGGAGGCCAGCAGCACGGTGAAGGGATTGGTCACCGCGCTGGCGAATCCGAAGCCGCAGGACACGACGCTGAGAAGAAATCCGGTGAAGGAATCGTAGCCGATCACGACGCAGAGCAGACAGACGACGGGAAGCATCGTCAGCATCTCCTCAAAGAGTCCGAGAAAGGCTCCGAAACACATGAAGATGAAGGATACGGCGGCCAGCAGCAGCCGGCGCTTCGTTCTGAACCTCTCGGATACGCT
>ONVJ01000034.1 GCA_900321265.1 uncultured Eubacteriales bacterium | reverse complement strand
GTCCTGTCCGCGTCGTCTGTCATAAACAGGGAGATCGCTCCCGGGGTGTTCAGGGCCGAGATCGATCTCAAGCCCGCCCTTGAGCCGGCTGTGCTTGATGCGAGGCTTCTGTCTGACTTCTCATCTTCTCTCAACCGGAACTTTTCTAATTCGATCTCCGCTCTGCTTCCTTCGAAGCTGATACCGGTTTTTGTCGAGAGGACGGGCATCGCTCCCGACAGGAAGGTAAATTCGATCACGAAAGCAGAGAGAGAGAAGATACTCGGGCTGCTCAAATGCTTTGATCTCGGGATCGACGCGCTCCGTCCGATCGACGAGGCGATCGTCACGTCCGGCGGGATATCGGTCAAAGAGCTCGATCCGAAGACGATGGGCTCAAAGCTCTGCGAAGGGCTTTATTTCGCCGGAGAGATCATCGACGTCGACGCCCTGACCGGCGGATACAATCTGCAGATCGCCTGGTCCACCGGAAGACTTGCGGGCCTTTCTGCTGCCGGATATGTTTCAAATTTTAACTGACTGTCCGTGTCTGACGGGTTTTTCAGTAATATCAAACGCTGAATAATATCTTTTTAATTTCGAAAGGAATTATCCATTGAAACACTTCAATATAGCCATTGACGGTCCGAGCGGAGCCGGAAAGAGCTCCCTCGCAAAGCTTATCGCGGCAAGACTCGGGATATCATATGTCGACACCGGAGCGATATACAGGACTGTCGGATATGCCGTCAGGAGCCTTGGAATCGATCCCGACGACCGGAGCGCGGTATCTGCGATCCTTCCCTCGATCGAGGTCGATGCCAAATTTGAAGAAGGACACCAGAAAATGTATCTCGACGGAGTCTTTCTCGGAGAAAAGATAAGGGAGAACGAGATTTCGTCATATGCCTCGAAGGTCTCGTCATATCCCGAAGTCAGGGAATTCCTCCTTGAAACTCAGCGGAAGATCGCCCGCGAGAACTCTGTCGTGATGGACGGGCGTGACATTGGAACGGTCATACTTCCCGACGCCGACGTCAAGATCTTTCTTTCAGCCGACGACGTCTGCAGGGCATCGAGGCGGACCGCAGAGCTCAGGGCAAGGGGAGAAGAGGCTGATCCGGAAAGGATCCTTGAAGAGATCAGAGAGAGAGACAGAAGAGACAGCAGCCGGGCTGCCGCTCCGCTGCGACCGGCAGACGACGCCATTCTTCTTGACAACACTCATCTGGATCTGGAAATGACGCTGGAGGCAGCCCTCGGTATAATACGCGAAAAACTTCCCGGGATCTGCTGACGGTCGCCCGAATTAGTATTTTCGCTTTTCTCATTCATTTTTATGTAACCTGCCCTGACCGCAGGAGACAGACGCGGTCCAGCCGCACCCGACGATTTCCGGTACAATTTGGAGGATCCGAATTTTGAAAACATTTATCTACAGGCTGTTTCATTTCTTTCTGGGTTGGTTTTTCAGACTGATCTTTTTTATAGTTCCTCACGGCAGGAAAAACGAGCCGAAGATCTCTGACGGCCCGTATGCGGTTTGTTCAAATCATATGAACGCAGTGGATCCGATCGTTATCTGCGACGTGCTCAGGCACCAGCAGCCGAGATATATGGCAAAAAAAGAACTGTTTTCTAAGCCTGTACTCGGAAAAGTCATCAAGATGCTCGGCGCGTTTCCAGTCGACCGCTCGGGCAGGGACGCAGGCGCGCTGATAAGGTCGGTCAGAATGATCGAAAACGGCTGTTCCATCGGAGTCTTCCCTCAGGGAACGAGACGCCCCGGCATCCATCCCTCAAAGACCGAACCCCGCGCGGGCATCGGAGTGATATGCGAGCATTCTCACGTGACGGTTCTCCCGGTATTCCTCAAGACCCGCGGATACAGGATGAAATTCCTCCGTCCGGTCCATGTATATGTCGGAAAGCCGATCTCTTATGACGAGTACACCGAGAACGGCAGATACGCGAACGATTACCGGCATATCGGCAGATATATCTTTTCCGCCATATGCTCACTGGATCCCGACTATGCCCCGGATGAGGACAAGGTCTTTGAAGAGGAAGCCGAAACGAACGGCGCGGAAAAACAGGAGCAGACTTCCGCGGAATGACTTCTCCCCGGAAGGAGCCCTTCGCTGCTTACCGCAGGCCATTATGGCCTTCCTTCCATTGCATTGTTTTTTATTCTCTGAAAATCAAGGAAGCGCTTTCCGATGCAGAATGAGACTGAGACCAACAGAATAACCGTTGCCGAAAACGCCGGCTTCTGTTTCGGTGTCAGAAGGGCCGCGGATATGATCGCGAAAGAGATCGCCTTTGCCGGTTCTTCCGGCGAAAGATTATTCACCCTCGGAAAGCTTATCCATAACAGCTCATATATCTCGGAGCTCGAGTCGGAGGGGGTGCATGTCACCGACACCGGTTCGCTTGAGAAGCTGGCTTCGGGGGCGTCTGCCGGGTCTCCGGTAAAGGTGTTTGTCCGTGCCCACGGTATGACGCTGGATACCGAAAGACTTCTTATCTCTCTTTCTGAGAGATATCCATTTTTCGGGTTTGCCGACTGTACCTGCCCCTTCGTTAAAAAGATCCACCGCATCGCTGAGAATGCGCCTTCGGGAGACAGAGACATCTTCATTCTGTTCGGAGACGCCGCTCATCCCGAGTGCGTCGGCATACTGAGCAGGTACCCGGGAAAGAGCTTTGTATTTGAAACCGCGAAAGAGATAGAAGAGGCTGCGGGATCGGGAGAACTGCCCACCGGACCGGAAATAACCGTCACTGCGGCCGCTCAGACCACTCAAAAAGCGTCAGAATGGAAAAAAAGTTCGGAAATTCTCGAAAAACTATATACAAAAATCAATTTTTTTGATACAATATGTTATGTAACGGAAAAAAGGCAGAAGGAAGCAGCCGAACTCGCTTCTAAATGCGACTGTATCGTTGTTATCGGCGGACAGGACAGTTCAAACACAGCCAAACTATTTTCGGTCTGCAGTGAGATCTGTCCGGATACGGTCATGGTCGAGAAGGCTGACGATATCGCCGGAAAAATTCCGTTAAACTGCCGCAGGGCGGGAATTGTCGCAGGAGCATCAACTCCCGACAAGATAATAGAGGAGGTATACAAAACCATGAGCGAAGAAATCAAAGCTGAAAATGAAAGCTTTGAGGAGTTGCTCGACTCAGCGTGCAAAACTTTAAATACAGGAGACACCGTCACCGGCACCGTAATAGCCGTCAACGATCAGGAAATCAAGCTTGATCTTGGCGCAAAGGTAACCGGGATTCTGACCGCCGAACAGACAACAGACGATGTTTCTGTGAAGCTGAGCTCCGAGTTCAGGGTCGGTGACAAGATAGATGTATTCGTTATCAGTGTCAGCGACATAGACGGCTGCGCGCGCGTCTCTAAAAAGCGCGCGGATCTCGACAAGAACTGGCACAGGATCGTAGATGCCAAGGAAAACAGCGAGATCCTTGAGGGAACGGTCACCGAAGCCGTAAAGGGCGGTGTCGTCATCAAGATCTTCGGCGCGAGAGTTTTCGTTCCCGCGTCTCAGACCACCGTTCCGAAGGACGGAGATCTTTCGGTACTGGTCGGACAGACTGTCCGGTTCAAGGTGATCGAGGTCAAATCGGGCGGCGGCAAAGGCGCTGTCGGATCGATCCGCGCCGCCGCGAGCGAGGAACGCAGAGCTCTTGAAAAGCAGTTCTGGTCGGAGATCGAAGTCGGCAAGTACTATGACGGCGTCGTCCGCGGAATGACCGAATACGGCGCTTTCATCGATCTGGGCGGTGTCGACGGCATGCTCCACAAAAAGGAGATGTCCTGGAAACCCATCCGCAAGCCCGCCGATATCCTCAATATCGGTGATCCCATCAGAGTCTTCGTAAGAAGCTATGACCCGGAGAAGCGCCAGATATCGCTCGGCTACAGAACAGAGGAAAGCCGTCCCTGGAACAAACTCAAGGCTTCCTTCGCTGAAGGAGACGTCATCGACGTCACCGTTTCCAGCATCATGAGCTACGGCGCCTTCGCGCACGTCACTGACGAGATCGACGGTCTCATCCACATTTCTCAGCTCGCTCTCAAGAGAGTTGACAATGTATCCGATGTTCTTTCGGTCGGTCAGACGGTTACGGTCAAGATCATCAAGATCGACGACGAGCAGCAGAGGGTTTCTCTCTCGATTAAAGCCGTCCTCGAAGATGAAGCCGGAGAAGCCGATACAGCGGAAGACACCGGCGACGACGGAGACGCAAAAGAGGATACCTCTGAAGACAACGCCTGAGTTGCGTCGGATCCGCTCTTTCATCGCCGATTTCCGCCGCCTGAATCAGGCTGCGGACTAAAGACGACGGGCAGGTCCGGTCAGACGGACAAGCCCGTCGTTTTTATGAAAAAACGGCACTCTCCATTATTGGAACATGATCTTCAATCAAAGATTTGAAAGAAGCTATACTGTCATCACGGTGACATCATGCAAGGGCGGGACAGGGAAGTCAACGATAAGTGCCAATCTTTCTGCAGCGCTGTCGGGGAAGGGCAGGACGGTCCTCTGCATAGACTGCGATTACAGCAACAGATCTCTCGATCTCATCTTCGGATGCACAGAGAGCGTCAGGTCCACTGTAATCGATCTCGCTTCGGGGAACTCGCTTCCCGAAGACACGGTCGTTTCGCTTGATGAAGACCGACTGTATCTTATCCCGGGACCGGCTCCCGGATCGCGACTCTTTTCTGCTGATGAGTTTCGCCTCTGCGTCGAGAAGGCCGCGGCTTTCTGCGGCTGCGATACCGTCTTGATCGATACTCCCGGCTCCGCCGACGCTGTTCTCGGCATATGCTGTTCGGTATCCGATGCCGGCCTGATCGCCGTTAACCAGAACCCAGCCGCCGTACGGGGCGCCGCGCATACCGCCGGACTGCTTGAATCCTTCGGTCTGTCCGACATTTATCTCGTAATCAACAGATTCGATCCGAAGCCTGTCACGGAAGGCAGACTGCGTGGAATCAATTCGCTGATCGATTCGGTCAATATTCCGCTGATCGGCGTTATTCCCGAGTCTCTCGCTCTCCAGACCGCACAGGACAGAGGCGATCTTTCGGGATCGGTCAAGGGAGACAGGTCAAGGATATTCGAGGCTTTTGAGGAGCTTGCGGCGAGGATCACGGGCGACGGGATCCCGCTGATGTCCTATTATCCCGAACGTAAAAGAAGAAGGCTCATCTACAGCTGACATGACTCTTTCGCCTCATTTTTTGAAAGGCTTTATACAATTATGAAAATCGCGATTATGGCTGAAGATACAAAGAAGGAACTGATGGCACAGTTCTGCAGCGCCTATTGCGGTATCCTCAGCAAGCATGATATCTGCGCAACAAGCGCGCTCGCCAGATATATTTCGGATTATACCGGTCTTAATGTCGAAGCTCTGCTTTCCGGAAGACAGGGCGGCAGGGAACAGATCTCGCAGCGCGCGGCTTACAATGAGATAGATCTGCTGATCATGTTCAGGGATTCTTTTCCCGACAGGTCAGACGGTCAGGACATCAATGAGTGTCTGAGATTCTGCGACTATAACAACATTCCTTACGCGACTAACATCGGCACCGCCGAAGCTTTGATCATAGCGCTGGACAGAGGGGATCTCAACTGGCGGATTTTTGATAAATCCAGACGCTGAATCAGGTTGCCGGATTCTGCGGTATAGCTGCCTGTGATTCTGCGGGGCTGTTAAAAAAGTCTGGCTTTTTTAACAGCCCCGGTACTATAATGAATGCTGACTAAGGGGAGCATGATTTGAAAAAACTTCTTGTCTATATGAAGAAATATCGGGTTGAAGCCTGCCTCGCCCCCTTTCTGAAGCTGGTCGAAGCCCTTCTTGAACTGTATATTCCTTTCTTCGTCGCAGCGGTGATCGATCAGGGAATCAGGGAAGGATCAAAAGAGGCCGTGATCAGAAACTGCCTGTATATGCTGCTTTTCGGCGCTGTCGGAATGTTGATATCGGTGACATCCCAGTTCCTTTCGGCCCGTGCTGCGGTCGGCTTTTCAACATCTGTCAGGGAGGCGGCGATGAGATCGCTGCTTCGCTCCGGAAAGGCCGAGTCGGGAAGAGCGGGGAGCTCCGCTCTTATAACCAGACTTACCTCCGACACCGACAGGATCCAGAACGGAGTCAATCTCGGCCTCCGGCTTCTGCTGAGGTCTCCCTTTATCGTATTCGGTTCGGTCGTCATGGCCTTTATGCGCGATGTTCCTACCGGCTTCATTTTCCTTGCGGCAGTTCCGGTCCTGACTGCTATGATCTTCGGATTTATTTTTTCAGGCAAAGCGCTCGAAAAGACCGCGGGACAAAAGCTTGAAGCACTGACAAGGCGCACCCGAGACTCGATATACGGCGTCAGGGTGATCAGGGCCTTCAGGCAGGAAGGGAACGAGACAGACACTTTTGACTCGGAAAACGGCAAATATCAAAGGGCGTCGGTCAGAGCGGGAAGACTAACTTCATTTCTGAGTCCCGGTCTTCTGATACTTGTTAACGCCGCAATCATAATAATCATAATGTCGGGCGTCAGGGGAGTGGACAGCGGCAGGCTTTCTCAGGGGACTGTCGTTTCGCTCTACAATTACATGGCATTGATACTCACCGAACTCGTGAAGATGGCAAATCTTGTCGTCACTCTCGCGCGAACTTCGGCTTCAGCCGACAGAGTTGCTGAGCTTATCGGATTTGAGGAGGAGGAGCTTGAGAAGACGACTGAGACAGACATGACCGATGAAGGTGAAATACCTGCGGTCGAGTTTGAAGACATTTCTTTTTCATATCCCGGAGCCGCCGAGAATTCGCTTAAAGAGATTTCTTTCCGGCTGATGCCAGGAAAAAGTCTCGGAATAATCGGAGGCACCGGATCTGGCAAATCCACTCTCGCCTCACTGATCCCCGCGCTATATCTGCCTACAGAGGGGAGTGTAAGGATATTCGGACACGATACCCGCTCCGGAGGTCTTTCCATGATCAGAGAACAGATCGCATATGTTCCGCAAAGAGCAAGGCTCTTTTCCGGCACCGTCGCCGACAATATCCGGTGGGGTAATACAGAGGCTGACGATGAAAGCATAAGACAGGCTCTTCGCGATGCCTGCGCCCTTGATTTTGTTGAAAATAAACAGGGCGGTCTGGAAGCTTCCGTCGAGCGTGACGGCACGAATTTCTCCGGAGGGCAGAAGCAGAGACTTTCGATAGCGAGGGCTCTGGTCAGACGCCCGAAGATCCTTATCCTCGACGACAGTTTCTCGGCGCTTGACATGGCGACAGATCTTGCCGTAAGAAGCAATATCGCCGCGCTTGACTATTCTCCGACTGTCATTATTATATCTCAGCGCCCTTCATCGGTGCTTTCCTGCGATTCAATACTGGTCCTTGACAACGGCATACCTGTCGGATACGGAAGCCATGCCGAGCTGATGAAGTGCTCTCCGGTTTACCGTGAGATCTATGAATCGCAGTACGGAGAGGAGGCGGGAGACTGATATGAAAGCCTCGAAATCACCTGCTTCCTCTTCCAAGCGCAAATCCGCAGGCATAATGTCTTCTCTGAAGGTCATAAAAAGGCTTCTGTCATTTTCCGGCAGATCAGCCTGGCTATTTCCGGCTGCCTTTCTCTTTGCACTATTCGCGTCGGTATTTTCACATCTGATCCCGCTGCAGTTTTCAAAGGCTATAGAACTCGCGCCGGATGCCGGAAGCGTCGATATAGCGGGAATCGTGAAGATCCTTTCCGCAGTTCCGATCATGATAGGAATATCCGCTCTTTCTGAGCTTATCCTGCGATTCATGGCCGTCAGACTCGGCTCCTCGATCATCGCGAACATCAGAAAGGCATCATTCCGCAAACTGAACAGACTTCCGCTTTCCTATCTCGACTCTCATCCCTCGGGGGATACTCTTTCCAGGATCATCGCCGACGCCGACAGAATGTCCGACGGTCTTCTGACCGGCATGGTATCGCTTTATTCCAGCATTCTCGGAATACTCGTTACCATAGTCTTCATGTTCGCGGTAAGTCCCATTGTTGCGCTTGCGGTAATACTGCTGACTCCGATGTCGATGTTTTTCGCCACGTTCATTTCGGGCCGGACCTTTTCGCTCTTTAAAAAATCGGCAGGCCTTTCTGCCGCCGCGACCTCGCTGGCAGAGGAGTATACCCGCGGCTTTGACGAGATAAAGCTCTTCGGACGCGAAAAGATCTGCGAGAACGGCTATAACTCTGCGGTCGAGGAATACAAAAAGACGGCGACCACGGCGGTATTCTTCTCGTCCCTGACAAATCCGGTAACAAGATTCGTAAACAGCGTCATATATGCCGGTGTCGCATTGGTCGGAGGCCTTCTGGCCATTTCAGGAAGGCTCGGTATCGCCGGTTTTACCGTCCTTCTGACATATTCCAGAGAATACGCGAAGCCATTCAACGATCTCTCGGGGGTGATCGCCGAAGCCCAGAACGCGCTTGCCGGTGCTGTCAGGATCTTCGAACTTCTTGATTCGGACGAGATCGGGACTGAACCCACCGGTTCCCAGTCGGTAAGGGATGAGGATCGCGCAGGAACGCTTGAGGCTGTCAAAGCCGAATTCTCATACACCGACAGGCCCTTTATCGAGGATCTCTCCTTCAGCGCTCCTCACGGTTCTGTGATCGCCCTCGTCGGTCCGACCGGATGCGGAAAGACGACACTCGTCAATCTTCTTATGAGATTCTATGACCTGAAATCGGGAGATTTCAGACTGGGGTCGGCTTCTATCCCGGAATCTACCGTAGAAAGTGTAAGAGAATCCTTCGGAATGGTGCTCCAGGATACCTGGCTATCGTCAGGCAGCGTATATGACAACATACGTCTCGGCAATCCTGAAGCTACTGATAAGGAAATAGAAGACGCATGCCGTATGTCATTCGCCGATTCTTTCATCAGACGTCTGCCGGACGGATATGATACTCTCCTCGGCGATTCCGAGGGACTGCTTTCGGCCGGCGAACGTCAGCTGCTCTGCATCGCGAGGCTTATGGTGTCTCCTCCGCCGCTTCTTATACTCGACGAGGCTACATCATCGATCGATACCAGGACAGAGATCAAGATACAGAAGGCCTTTGCCGAACTGATGAAGGGAAGGACCTCGATCATCGTTGCCCACCGGCTCAATACGATCAAAAACGCCGATCTTATCATTGTTATGAAGGACGGAAAGATCATTGAGTCGGGCAGGCACGGCGAGCTCATGGAAAAGAAGGGCTTTTACGCCTCGCTTTACGGTTCGCAATTCCTTCTTGCTCAGAAAAAAGATTGATCTTCGCGCTCGTGAAGAAAAAAATCAATCGATTTTTCTTGACACAAAGCGCTTGGAGTGATATAATATTAAAGCTTTAGTGGTTTCCCGGCATTTGCTGGTGTGGCTCAGTCGGTAGAGCAGCTGATTCGTAATCAGCAGGTCGCGGGTTCGAGTCCCGCCACCAGCTCCGACATCCGGGGAACTTCAAAGCATATATCGGGCCGCAAAAGCTTTTTTCGCTTTTCGGCCTCTTTTTTCTCTGACGAGTCTGTTTTTGATAAAACCGGTCATGCCAATATCTTACAGTTGTCTCTCCCCCGGACCGATCTCTTCTCGGAATTCTTTCAAAGCAGATCCGGTACTCTGAACTGTTTCTTATAAATTTACGCGGATACTTCCTGTCCTGATTGTTTGGTCATTCCTTTCCTATGCCTTTATTTATCTGTAGAATTGCCGATTATTCTTCCCACAACAATCTTTTACTTGATTTTTTCTATTATTTAAAGTATAATATACAATTAAGGCGAATGGGCAAGTTCAGTTTATTACAGACCTCCCGGGGCTGATATTTCTGTTTCTGCCCAAAGATCGAAATGATTCAGGGCGGAACCGGTTTTTTGGCAGGGAAAAGAGCGGAAGATCTGAAGGCCGATAAAGATTTCCGTTTTTGGCGATATTTCTTATGTTTTTCACCTGTTGTGAACAGACTGATGTCGTCCGAATGAGCGACGTTCACATTCCCATAAATGTCCGGTTTTTCACGGAGGTTATATATGGACTTTCAGAATATGAAGATCAGGAAAGCCGTTATTCCGGCGGCGGGACTCGGAACACGGATGCTGCCTATCGCACGGGCAGTTCCGAAGGAAATGCTGCCAATCGTAGACCGGCCTGCTATCTCATATCTCGTTGATGAATGTGTCAGGAGCGGGATCACCGATATACTGATCATAACCGGCAGGAACAAGACGGCGATCGAGGATTATTTCGATTATTCTCCAGAATACGAGGCCGCCCTTCTTGCAAAAAACAAATTTTCCGCCGTTGAGGAGATGAGGAACACCGCCGTTCCCTCGGGTGCCAGGCTCTATTTTCTGAGGCAACACGAGGCACAGGGACTCGGCCACGCGATCCTCTGCGCTGAAAGCTTTGCGGCCGGAGAACCCTTTGCGATCCTCTACGGAGACGATATAATAATCGAGGACGAAGGCGAAAAGCCGGTGACCGCTCAGCTCGCAGACAGCTTTTACAGATACGGCAGACCTGTCTGCGGAGTAAAACCGGTGCCGATCGAACTGGTAAGGAAATACTGCTCTCTTAAAGCAGAGCATATTGACGGAAGCGACGGTGAATATTTCGTCGACGACATGATCGAAAAGCCCTCCCGCGACGAGGATGTTTTCACGAATCTGTCGATACTCGGAAGAGTCGTTGTCACTCCCGAAGTCTTCGATATCCTCAAGGTGATCCCCCGAGGCGCCGGAGGAGAGCTTCAGCTTACCGACGCTCTTGCGGTGATCGCCCGCAGGTCAGGAGTGACCGCACTTGATTTTATAGGCACAAGGTATGATATGGGCTCAAAGATAGGCTTCCTTACCGCCAATCTCCGCGAGGCATGCAGAAACCCCGAGACAAAAGATGAATTCCGGCGCATAGTAAAAGAGTTCGCAAAAGAGCTTTGAGTCATATTTTACAAAACAGAGTTTTACTGAGAGCAGGTACAGAGAATATGGACAGCGAAAAGAAATCATTCACAAGAGTGACGAAGGACAATTATTATCTTGACATCGCGCGCACTGTTTCAGAGCGCAGCACATGCCTGAGGAGAAAATTCGGTGCGATAATCGTTAAAAACGATACGATAATCTCCACCGGATACAACGGCGCTCCCAGGGGACGTGACAACTGCAGCGATCTCGGCTTCTGCTACAGAGAGCATCTCGGTATCCCCAGAGGAGAGCGCTATGAGCTCTGCCGTTCTGTCCATGCCGAGGCAAACGCGATCATCGCCGCCGATCACGATCTTATGCAGGGATCCACGCTCTACCTCTGCTGCACCTCTCCCGACGGAAAGGATACTCTCCCCGGGACCACCTGCTGCATGATGTGCAAAAAGCTTGTTATCAATGCCGGGATAAGCCGGGTAATAGTCAGGGACGATCCCGAGAACTACCGTGTGATCGACGTCGCCGACTGGATCAGCGACGACGACTCGCTCAGCGGAAAATTCGGATACTGATGTTCTAAAGTGAAGAAATGAAGCGTAAAAACAAATTATTGAGAGCGTCAGCCGCGGTTCTTGCCCTCGCAATGATCATTCTGTCGCTTGCGGGATGCACCACCAAACTGAAGCTGAAGAAGACAAAGATAGTCGATCCGAAGACCGGGTCGGAATATGTATATACTTCCGGGAAATATCTGCCGAAATCGGTATCGGAAGAGGTATACGCCGTATTTGAGCTCAACAGGGTCAAGGTCAACTATTATTCGATCGAAGGCCTGGCGCCCGAAGAATGGCTGGTCTCAGAGGTCGGGGACGTGATCTATGCCGGAACCGAAAGCCTCCCGGATCTTGCCGCCTTTGAGCCTTCCAAACTGCACATCAGCTATAACACCGATGTACTGTTCGCGCTCGCGCTGATCGATGACACAGAGACGATTTCAAAGGTCATCGACCGTTATACTACCGGAGAAAAGCTGGAAGCAAGTTATCTCGAGGCAAACACTTACAGGCTTCTGTTTGAATCTGAAAAATATCCCGCGATCTATTTTATGCTTTATCTGACTGTCACTCCGTCGGGTATTTTCATCAACGACCGGACCGAGGGGTATATGATCGAAGCGACAGATCTCTTCTCAGGATATGTCGAACCTTACTCATACTCGGAAGACTGATATCTCTCGCTCTTTCAGTCCGTACCCGATCGACCGAAGAGGATGAAGATGCATATCGAGATTTTTTCCGAAAAACATATCCCGGAAGCCGCAGAGATCGAAAAGATCTGCTTTTCGGATCCCTGGAGCGAGGATTCTCTCGGATATCTCTGCTCTTCAGACACCGCCTGCGGCGTCGCGGCAACCGAGGATGGCAGGCTTGCCGCGTACGGCGGAATAGAGCATGTCCTTGATACCGCCTCGATAATCAACATAGCCGTTCATCCCGATTTCAGAAGACGCGGTTACGGCCGGGCGATACTGTCGGCGCTTGAATCGAAGGCGTGTGAATTAGGAGCGCAAATAATCTTTCTCGACGTGAGAGAATCGAACGAACCGGCAAAATCTCTCTATCTCTCATCCGGATACCGGATCGCCGGCATTCGCAGGGGTTATTACTCTCATCCGAGGGAAAACGCGATCGTCATGGCTAAGGATCTGAGTTCCGGATCTGAATAACAACACAGTACTATTCTCAGTTTTATCAGGATCTTTCAGAAAGGAGACCGTCTGACAGGAATGCTCATACTCGGAATCGAATCATCATGCGACGATACCGCTGCGGCGGTTGTCTCCTTTGAAGAAGGGAAGGGACTCCGGCTGCTTTCAAGCGCCGTATCCTCTCAGATAGAACAGCACACACTTTACGGCGGCGTCGTGCCCGAGATAGCGGGCAGGGCACATGCCGAAAACATATCCGGGACTCTGACTGCCGCGCTGAAGTCTGCCGAAATTGAGCCGGATATGATCGACGCTGTCGCCGTAACTACTCATCCCGGACTTATCGGAGCTCTTCTTGTCGGAGTGAATTTCGCGAAATCCTTTGCATATTCCTATTCAAAGCCGATAGTCCCCGTCAATCATATCAAGGCCCATACCGCGGCGGTCTATCTGATACCCGATCCGCCAAAGCCGCCCTTCATTTCGCTCGTCGTATCGGGAGGTCATACCTCCTTCTATGTCGTGAAAGACTATACCGTCTTCTCGGAGATAGGTGGGACACGCGATGACGCTGCCGGCGAAGCCTTTGACAAGGTCGGGAGGGTCATCGGACTTCCTTATCCTTCAGGCGCCGCGATGGACGCGCTGGCTTTCGAAGGTGACAAGAGATACGCGTCATTTTCGGAGCTGCAGGGAAAGGGAAGAGGAAAAAAGCGGACGGCCTTGAAAAGGTACTGCCCGCTTCCTTCCCCCGCGATGAAGGACGGACTCGCCTTCTCATTCAGCGGTCTTAAATCCGCAGCGCTCAACTTCATCAATTCAAAGCGTCAGGCCGGAGAGGAACCCGACCGCGAGCTTCTCGCGTCGGATTTCACCTTCGCGGTCGCGGACGGGATCTCATCTAAAACTGCCGAAGCCCTTGATATTTCTGGATGCAGAACTCTTGTCCTTTCGGGCGGTGTCGCGGCGAACCGGCACCTTCGCACGGCGCTCGCAAAAACCTGTGACAGGCTCGGCGTCAGATTCTGTCCGGTCCCGACCGAACTCTGCGGAGACAACGCGGCTATGGTCGCGGCGCAGGGATGCTACGAATTCCTTGCCGGAAATACCGCCGACACGTCGCTCAACGCCTCGGCATCGGATATGCTGAAACAAAGCGGAATACTGTTATGAATAAAAATACAGACGATATTGAAATCACATCCGAAGAGCCTTCGGAAAAACTGTCGGTCAATTACGGCAGATCTGTCTTCTGCGTTCCGTCCTCGGTGCTCCCGAAGCTGAAGAACGCCAAAAAAAGCGATATACTGATCCTTCTGTCATTTCTGGCGGATACCGACGCGGACACTTTATCGATCGCCTCATCCTGTTCGGTCGACGAGGCGACCGTCGCCTCCGCGCTCAGCTACTGGCGGGGCACCGGCATACTGATGATCGACGATGAGGAAGACGCTCTGAAGGCTGAAAAGGCTTCTCAGGATATACAGAAACAGGCACCGAAGCGCGACAGGCTGCTTGAAACTGTCCCGCATTACACCTCCGAGGAGATAGCCTCGATCATATCCTCCGACAGATCTGTATCCGAAATGATCGACGAGTGCCAGCAGATCTTCGGAAAGGTCTTCGGACAGACCGACAGCATGAGGATAGTATCGGTAATGCAGTATTACGGTCTCACACCCGAATATATCCTTACTGTCGCTTCTCATAACGCTCTCAAAGACAAAAAGGCGGTCGCGTATCTTGTCACTACCATCGGGAATTTCTGCGACGCCGGCATCTGCGACGAAGACAAGCTCAACTCCTACCTGATGGCAGTCGCCAAGACCGCGACTCTTGAGACAAAGGTCAGGGCTCTCTTCGGTATCGACATGAACAGGGCTCTGAGCGAGAACGAGAGCAGGTATATCTCGTCATGGTCTGAAAAGTACGGCTTCGGGATTGAAATAATCACGATGGCATACAATATCACCGTCGACGTAACCAACAAGGCGTCTTTGCCATATTGCGACGCGATCCTTCAGAAGTGGTTCGAGGCAGGACTCAAGTCCGAATCAGACGTGGCAAAGTTTATTGAAACCGATAAAAGATCCCGGGAAGCCAATCAGAAGCCGGGAACAAAAAAGAAACCGGCAGGAAAAGACGGTTTCGGTACCAAGACCTTCGATTCTGAAGAATTCTTCAAGGTTTCGCTGCTCAGATCCTTCGCGACAGATCAGGAACTGCCTCCGCAGTCTCAGGGCAAGCCGAAGTATGACCCGCTCGCCGACAAGGCAGACGGCGGAGCCTGAGGCTGATCTTATACTTCATAAGAAAGATTATTACCCTGCAACACCGTCAAGAGATCGGAGCGGTGCCTCTTCTGTTTTTTCCGAATAACAGCCTGAAAGGTACGCATGACCTCGAAAAAACGATACTTTGCGAACTGCAGGCATGCCTTTTCCATACAGTCAAAGGAGAAAACTATAATAATGTCATACAATCCACAGGTCTTTAAAAAGGTAAGGGAAGAATTTGAGAACAAACGCCTGGAGGCTGAGAACTCCGCGGAAAAAAGGCGTGCGGAAGCCGAATCTCAAATACCCGGCCTCGCGGAAACAGACAAAAAGCTTGAGCGGACCGGTCCCAGACTCATGGCGATCGCCCTTCACCGAAGCAATGAGACTGTAGAGGACGTCAAGGCCGATGTTACCCGCCTTCGCGCCGAGCACGAGGAACTGCTTAAGTCCGCCGGTTTCGCTCCAGACTACACCGATCCTCACTACGCCTGCGATTTATGTTCGGATACCGGATATTACGGGAACAGGATCTGCGCCTGTATGCGGGCCGCACTCAACGAAGCGAGTTATGAAGCGGCAGGTATCTCAAAGCTTATTAAAAACTGCACTTTCGAGTCTTTTGATCTTGATTACTACAAAGCCGATCAGAAAGATTATCGGAATATGCGCCAAAATTATCTGTTCATAAAAGATTACGCCGAAAAGTTCACCACTGACAGTACCGGACTTCTTCTATTCGGCGGCACAGGTCTCGGAAAGACGCATCTTTCGGTGGCTCTGGCCAAGCGTGTCACCGACCGCGGGTTCGACGTTCTCTATACCGGCGCGGTCGGGCTCCTCGGCGATTTCGAAAGAGAAAGATTCAATAATTCGACCGGGACAGAGAGCGGATACAGTGTCGAATCATACTACACCTGCGAGCTTCTTGTGATCGACGATCTCGGAAGCGAGATCTCAAATTCATTTACCACAAGCATTCTTTACGACCTTGTCAACCGCAGGATCAATTCATCGCTGCCGACCGTTATCAGCACGAATCTGACACACGAAGAGCTTTCGGCGAGGTATTCCGACAGACTCGTCAGCAGATTCTTCGGCAGTTATATCTCACTGATGTTTACCGGAAAGGACATAAGGATGCTGAAACGCCTCCGTCAGGACCGCGTCTAATGTCTTATTTAAGATCATACAACAAATTCACATTCAGCCGTCGAAGAAAGGACTGGTCTTCATCCAGATGTCTGATAAAAGCAAAATGATAAAGACCTCGATAGGAGGTCAGGCCCTCAACGAGGGAATAATGATGAGAGGTCCCGTGAAGACCGCGATCGCGGTAAGAGACCCGGACGGAAAGATCCAGCTCGAGGTCTCGGAGAACGGAACCCGCTTTTCGAAACTGAAAAAGATCCCCGTCCTGAGGGGAGTCTTCTCATTTGCCGATTCACTTATAACCGGATACAAGGCTCTCATGCGCTCTGTCGAGATCGCTTTCCCCGAAGAGTCAGCCGCCGGAAAGGAAGCATCCGAAAGTGACAGCGTGGATGATACAGATGCCGGCGATCAGTCAGGGACTGCGGAAACACCCGCAGCTACAGAGGTTCTCTCACAGGACAGTGATTCCGCCGATACTTCAGAGGATACTTCCGATACGGTGTTGCCGGCAGATCCCGTTATTGCCGGGTCTCTTTCACCTCAATCTGATACATCGGTAGGTCCGGATAGCGACGGCACAATTTCCGACGCGGATAAAGCGCCGGCGGGTGACGGCGTATCGACAGGCCCGGACGATAACGATATCGGAACCGATACCGAAGTCGCGCCTGAGAGCGGGCCTGCCGGATCGGCGGAAGCAGGGGAAACTCAGGCGGTCAAAGATGCGAAGGACGGGGCCTCTGAGGGGAAAGGCGGTTCGGGCTCCTTCACCGCAGCCATGATCATCGGTGTCGTTCTCGGACTTGCTCTCGCGATCTTCCTCTTCAAGTTCCTTCCCGAACTTATATACGGCGGCATTACCGCGCTCTTTCCGTCGCTGTCCGGATCGGGCTACGGATACAGCCTGCTTAGAGCCTTCATTACCGGCGTTCTTAAGATCGTAATCCTTGTTGGTTATATGGCCGCTATATCTCAACTTAAGGAGATAAAGCGCACATTCATGTACCACGGAGCAGAGCACAAGACCATCTTCTGCTATGAAAAAGGCCTTGAGCTGACCACCGAGAATATCAGGCTTCAGCGGAGGTTCCATCCCCGTTGCGGAACCTCCTTCCTTATCCTTTCTGTCCTCGTTTCTATCTTTTTCGGAATGTTCATTCCGAACAATCTGGTACAGACGAACGAGTTTCTCAACGTGCTTGCCAGGACCGGGATCGGTCTGCTCATGCTTCCCCTCATTATAGGCTTCGGATACGAGCTCATAAGGATCGCGGGAAGGCACGACAATCTCTTTACTAGAATAATCTCGGCTCCCGGTGTCTGGCTGCAGCATATCACGACGAAGGAACCCGACGACAGCATGATCGAATGTGCGGTCGCCGCCGTGAAAGAGGTCATTCCCGGAGACGGAAGCGATATAATCTGAAGAAGAACCCGATGATTATCGCAGACCCGGATTTGCGGTATTTGTCCGCGGGATCTGCCGCCCGGTAATTCATAAATACAATGAACGAAAAAGAAAAAAAGAGAGAAAAAAAGAAGCTCGCGTCGATTTTTTCTCCTCCGCCGGTTCTTATCACCGAAAGGCTGTTGCTCAGGGAACTGAGGCCGTCGGACGCCTCCGATATGTTCGAGTATGCGTCAAGACCCGACGTGGTAAGATTTCTGCCCTGGAGAGCTCATCCCGACATAGGATATACGCGAAGGTGGCTTGAGTTCATTCGCGGCAGGTACCGCGACGGAAGCTTTTACGACTGGGCGGTAATAAAGAAATCCTCGGATGACGGGATACCGAAGATGATCGGCACCTGCGGATTTACATCCATTGACCTTTTCAATTTGACCGGTGAGATCGGATATGTGATCAATCCGGTATACCGGGGAAGAGGATATGCCTCTGAAGCCTCGGGAGCGGTCCTTGAATTTGCATTCGGCAGATTAGCGCTCAACCGCGTCGAGGCTAAATACGTAATCGGAAACGACGCGTCTCGAAGAGTTATGGAAAAGCTGGGAATGAGTTTTGAAGGAGTTCTTCGGGGCTCGGTTTACCTGAAAGAACGGTATTGCGATATAGGGATCTGCTCGATCCTTTCCTCTGAATACAGAGACGGGCTCTATTTCAGCGATAAGAACCGCCCCGACAGGCAGCGGTAAAGCTGAGCCCGACATACAGTCCTACCTGATTTGAAAATAATGTCGCAGGGGGTTGATACTCGGTGACGAGTAATTTTCCCCCTGCGAACTTCTGACGTATTCTTTAGTGATCGCCGTCGGTTACCCGGAAGCTGTCCTGAGGATCTGACTCACTGTGTTCGTTTCTCCGGTTTCTGTCGGGTCCCTCGTGACGTCGATCATGATTCATCCCGTTTCTGTCCGGCCTCTCGTGACGGCGGTCATGATTTCTCATGCTACTGTCAGATCCGGCGAGACGGTCATCATGAGCATAATCGTCATGATAAACTTCCTCGGGATCGATCTCACGTCCGCCCTCGATATATCTTCTTGCCTGTGTGGTAAAGAGGGTATAATATTCGCCCCTGGCCTCCATTAGTTCGTGGTGCGTGCCTTCCTCGACCAGCATGCCGTCCTTCATAACTATGATCTTTGTCGCGATAACGGCGCTCGACAGACGGTGCGATACGAAGATCGTCATTTTGCCTTCTCTGAGTGAGTCGAACTGGTTGAATATCTCCTGCTCCGCCATCGGGTCGAGAGAAGCTGTAGGCTCGTCAAGGATCATGATGTCGGAATCTCGGTAGAAGGCTCTGGCGATCGCGAGCTTCTGCCACTGACCGCCCGAGAGCTCGATTCCGGTCGGATCGAAGATCCTCATCAGCTGAGTGTCGATACCCTTCGGGAGCTTTGCGATATAGTCCTCGGCATTTGCCATCTTTGTGGATTCTTCGATCTTTCGGTCGTCAACTTCGGTGTCGATATCTCCGAAGTAGATATTTTCCTTTGCGGTCACGGCGTATTTTCCGTAATCCTGGAATATGATCCCGAAGATATCGTAGAGATCGCTGACCTCATAGTTGCGCAGATCGATCCCGTCAAGCAGAATCTGGCCCTCGGTGGGATCGTAAAGTCTTGTCAGCAGTTTGATAAGCGTTGTCTTTCCGGCTCCGTTGAGTCCTACCAGGACGACAGTCTCACCAGGTCTGAAGGTACAGGTGAAGTCTTTTATGACCATTCTGTCGGTTCCCGGATAGGAGAAGCATACGTTTCTGAATTCAACCGTATGAGGGATTCCGTGCGTTACACGTTCGGGCTTTGAGACCGCAGGAACGATCGTCTGCTTCTCGTTCATAAAGGTGATAAGGTTGTCTATGAAGAGAGTACCCTCGTAGATCGACGCGGAAGTCGATATCAGCGTGGTAATGCATGTGGCGATATTTGTAAGAGATCCGGTATACTTTGAATAGTCGCCTATCTCAAAACTGCCGTTATATACTCCCATGGCGATTATTGCGTAGAAGACGCAGTTTACCGCCGCCGAAAGGATCGCAACGCCGACCATCCAGAAGGTCTCGTTGTAGATCAGGCGTTTCAGTCCCTTGAAATACTGTTTGAATACCTCCTTGTATCTGGCGATAAAGGTGTCGGAGAGGTCGAATATCCTGATCTCCTTGACCATATCCTTGTTGACCAGAAGGTCGGAGTAGTAGTTCATCTTCCGGCGGTCGCTCGAGCGCGATCTCACATACTGAAAATTCTTTCGCCTGTAAATGAAATTGATAATTGCCGAAGGGATCGAGATCGCTACTATGCCGGCAGACATCCACCACATCCCCGGCACCTTTGACAGGATTACAATATAGCTGATCACCTGGATTATCGTGCTTATGATCGAGAAGGTCGACTGAAGCGTCGAGATCGGCCGGTTGCCTGCTTCACGGTTCGCGTTCTCAAGCTTCTCATAGAAGACGGGGTTATCGAATGAGGCCAGGTCGACTGTCTTCGCCTTGTCCATGATCTGGACCCTGACCTGCCTTACGACCTTCTCTCCGGCTATCCTGATTATCGCGTTGCTCACCCGCTGAACGACTCTGTTCGTTATACGGTAAACAAAGAGTATGATGAGCATCGAAAGGACAGCCGATCCGATAAAGGCCCCAGGTGTATAACCTTCACCGGCTCCCGCCCTTGCTTTGATGACATAGCCGAGCTCATTGATGACGTTTGCCGATATTACCGTTCCGATAGGGGGCATAACGCCGTCAAATACGGCTATGAACATCATCAGAAAGAGTATGAAGGGGTCGGTCTTCCATACCAGAACGAAAATATACCACAGCCTTCCGAAAAGGCCTCCCATAAGTTCTTTCAGAAAGCGAAAGAGATCCCTGAAGTTTTCGGGAGGAGCCACCTTCTGATGCTCATACCCGTAGTGACCTCCGCCCATTCCGTACCAACCGTTCATTCAACCACATCCATTCCGTAACAGTCTGACATTCATTTCCGGCCGGCTCTCCGGCTGAAATAATAATTCTCACTAATAGTATATCACAAAATCGTTGCGCGCGCAACAGTTTTTTGAACATATTTCTGATCTAATCAATCCTGATCATATTATTCCGGTCCTTTCACATCCGGAACGAAAGGAATTTATATGAAACTCTATCCCGCGGATATTCTGCTTCCAGATTTTTCCCGCTTCGACGGGACAAAATGGTCCTGCGTCGCCTGCGACCAGTATACCTCCGAGCCTTCCTACTGGGAGAATGCCGCAAAATCCAGGACAGG
>ONVJ01000019.1 GCA_900321265.1 uncultured Eubacteriales bacterium | reverse complement strand
CGACAGCGCGATCTGCGGCGGCGCACCCTCAAAGTGGATCCGCCCGAGGCCGCCGGCGTCGTAGTCAAAGTCGGGATCGAGTTCGAACTCTGCGAATATCCTTCCGTTTGAGAGAAAGATCTTATGGAACGCAGGCCCGGTCTTCACTGCGAAGCTGCCCCGCTTCACAGGTGACACCCCGCGGTCCCCGCCTACCAGCGAGGCAAGATAATAGATCGATCCCAGCGTCGCCATATATTTGTCAAAATAGGCATATCCCTCGCAGCCCAGGTCGCTGTCGCCGGGATAGAAGTTCTTCACGTGGCGGAAGTTCTCCTTCGAAAGCCATCCGCGGGTGAAGGATGAGGCCAGCTCAAGACATGAGGCGATATTCCCGAGTCTCGGATCGTCCGCCGGAAGCGCCGAAAGATAATATTCGCAGACGACGGCGTACCAGCCTTCGGTCATGATCATCTGGTTGCTCCGCCCGCCGAATGGGATCTCGCCGTCGACCGACAGCTCGGCGACCGTCAGATAGACCGATCTCTCAAGCATCCCGCGCAGAAAGTCCGCGTGACGACCGCGGTATCCGAACCTCAGCATGAAGGCCGACACCGCCCTCGAGACAAGGTCGTAGACCATCGGGGCGTGGGGATCGATATACATGCCGTTTTCGTCGAAGCGAAAGAGCTGTGAAGCGATCTGCCTGTCGACGAAATCCGGGTCGCCGCCGAATCCGAGGGCGATCCTCGCCTGTTCGGACGCTGCGGCAAAGAGCGCCCAGTTGTTGGGCGGCTTCTCTCCCTCACGGGCAACGGCAGAGTATGTATCCTCCGGCCTGATCGCCGAAAGGCCGGCACGCCAGACGGGAGTTCTGTCGGGGAAGAGCCCGGCGGCCTCAAGGGCGGCGAGAGCGGTACAGAGTTCACGCACGCTGAAGTCGTTGCCGACCTTCCGCCCGTTCTTCAGATATGCCTCAGACGCTGAAAGACAGCAGATGTCCGCCATCCGGATAAAGCGTCCGGTCAGGTCCGGCCGGCGTCCCGCGCCAAGCAGGACTCCGATATCTGCACAGAGCCTCGCAAAGCCGTGCTCGGTGATCCCGCGCTCTTCGGTCTCGGCGAGATACCTGTCTATCCTCTCGGGACTGTATGCGCCAACTGCCTTCTCGATTATGTCGACATACTTTCCGCCGCCCGCCGGAGGCGGTGGCGGCGAGCTGAAGGCGGCTCTCATTTCCTCTTCTCTTCTCCGTCGTCCGACTCGTCCCTTATCCAGCCGAGTTCGACTCCCCTGTCGATATTCGCCTCGATCCAGGGCCAGATCCCGGGCATGAAATCCTTTATGACCGCCATGCGCGCCTCTACCTGGGACCGGGAGACATGCCCCTCGACCCATGTGTGTCCGCCGGTCAGCGTGTTGTGGAGAAATGGCTGGAGCCTGTCCATGCATGCGGCGTATTTCGCGTCGGGCGTCTCCATAGCGTCGAACTCCTTCCAGAGGGCACGGAGCTCGCCTCCTCTGCCGCCCGGCAGCATCGAGAAGACTCTGTCGGCGGCGGCAGCCTCTCTGGCTGCCTTGTCGGCGTATCCCGCGCGGTCGTAGGCAAAGGTGTCGCCGGCGTATATCTCGACCAGATCGTGGACCAGGCACATCATGACTGCGCGGTCGGTGTCGACCTGTCCGGAGGCGAAATCCGCGAATATCATCGACATCACGGCGATATGCCAGGAATGCTCGGCATCGTTTTCCCTCCGGCTGCGGTCAAGCAGCAGCGTCCGCCTTGAGACGCCAGTCATCTTGTCAATCTCTGCGGTGAAAAGCAGCAGTGAGTCAAGCTCTTCGCTGCCGCTTGCAAGGAAATCCTCCGTGACAGTTTTTTCGTTAAGCACCTGTCTTTCCCCCCGTTTCGGTATGTTCTTCGGGCTTTCCTGCCCGCCCCTTTATTTCAGCCGCGCGGACCGCGGCGCCGGCAAGGACATTAACCGCCGTCGAAACTGCAAATATCACCGGCCAGCCGGTGAGCACGGGGAGCGAACCGATGAGCGGCTCGCCGATATTCATCGCCGAAGGGAATCCGAGGGCGTCGATCTCGAAGATCCCCAGCGTCATCATGGCGCAGAATCCCGTGGGATAGATCCACCACCTGTACAAATCCGGCTTCCATCTCCCGGTAACCGCCAGCAGCAGAGTCATCCATACCATCAGGGCATGGTGGAGAAGACCGCTGAAGCTTCTGATATCCCAGAAGGTCTGCTCGTAGAGAAAGTCGGGATACAGCAGCGTGGCCAGCCCTCCGAAGAATCCGAACAGCGCGATAAAATGGAAGACGGGATTGTTTTTTGCCGATATCAGAGCGCTCACCGAATACAGAAGGCTGGCAAATCCGCAGAAGGTGTAAGGGAGCAGATTCACCCATGAGTAGACACCGGGGTCTTCGGCGATGCTCCCTGCAGTCACCGAGATCCGGTTGGTCAGTATCCAGACGAGCAGCAGAGCGGCGCTGGACTTTATGACTGCCGTCTTCTTTTTTTCGGTGTCGGCAAACCTCGACACGGCAACAAGTCCGGCGGCGACAGCCGCGGCAGCGGCGAGGAGAAAAATGATATGCTCTGTACAGTATACTCCGGGATACATGCTGCAGAGATCCCCCCCTTCGTGATGGATTACCGCCATTTTTCGGCGGCATTACGGTATAATTATAGCACATTGCAATGCATTATACAAGAAAAAAGAGGCAGCTAAAGAGCTCTCAGACTGCTAAAGTGCCTCATCACTTCACAGAAGCCGACGGGCGGAAGGCTTGCAGACACCGCTGCCGTACGGTTATCCCGAAAGAAAACAAGCACCCAGGCAGGGATCGTCAGATCCGAGCCTGAGTGCGTTTTTTCGATTTATTATCTGTCATCGACAGCGATCTCGGGCCTGCCGTCCTTCATCGACATCCGGAAGACCGTCCCCTCGGGCGGGCACTCGGATACGATGAGCTTCGCGAGCGGCGTCTCGAGGTTTGCCTGGATGAATCTCTTCACCGGTCTCGCGCCGTAGGTCGGATCGTATGCCTCGGTCGCGACGTATTCCTTTACGTCGTCCGACACTTTGAGCGAGTATCCTCTCCCTGCTATCCTTTCGGCAAGGTGACCCAGCTGCAGCCCGACGATGCCGACTATGTTCTCCCTCGTGAGCGGGCGGTAGAAGACGATCTCGTCAAGCCGGTTCAGGAACTCCGGCCTGAAGCTGCGCTTCAGAAGCACAGAAACACGCTCCCTGGCCCCGGGATCGATCTCCCCGTCCCCGCCGATCGAGTCGAGGATGATGTCAGAGCCGAGGTTCGACGTAAGTATCAGAACGGTGTTTCTGAAGTCGACGGTCTTTCCCTGGCTGTCGGTGATCCTTCCGTCGTCGAGCACCTGGAGCAGCAGGTTGAAGACGTCGGGGTGTGCCTTCTCGATCTCGTCGAAGAGCACGACCGAATAGGGCCTTCTTCTGACCGCCTCGGTCAGCTGTCCGCCCTCCTCGTAGCCGACGTATCCCGGAGGCGCTCCGATCAGCCTCGACACCGAGAACTTCTCCATGTACTCGCTCATGTCGATCCTGACCATGTTTTTTTCGTCGTCGAAGAGCGCCTCGGCGAGCGCCTTGGCGAGCTCTGTCTTTCCGACGCCGGTGGGGCCGAGGAAGAGGAAGGAGCCAATCGGCCTTGACGGGTTGGAGATCCCCGCTCTGCTGCGGAGGATCGCCTCGCTCACCTTCTCCACCGCCTCGTCCTGGCCTATCACTCTCTTATGCAGTATGCCTTCGAGTCCGACGAGCTTTTCGCGTTCCCCCTCAACCAGCTTCGACACCGGTATTCCCGTCCACCTGGCGACGATCTTCGCGATCTCCTCCTCGTTGACGGTATCTCTCAGCAGGCTGTCCGCGCTCTTTCCGCGGTCGGGCGCCGTAGCCTCGAGCTCCTCCATCTGCTTCTGCAGAGCCGGAAGCTCTCCGTATTTGAGTTCGGCCGCCCGGGCGAGATCGCTCGAGTCCTGAGCCTTTTCGATCTCGGCGTTGATCCGCTCGATCTCCTCCTTGACCTTCTGGACCCTGCCGATCGAATTCTTCTCGTTCTCCCATCTCGCCTTCATCGCAGAAAAGCTCTCGCGCTTCTCGGCGAGCTCGCGGCGGATCTCGGACAGTCTCTCGACCGACTGTTCGGCGTCGTCCTTCTTCAGAGCCTCCTCCTCGATCTCAAGCATCCTTATCCTTCTTGAGATCTCGTCGAGCTCGGTCGGCATCGAATTCATTTCGGTCTTGATCAGCGCGCAGGCCTCGTCGACAAGGTCGATCGCCTTGTCGGGCAGGAATCTGTCGGTGATATATCTGTTCGAAAGTTCAGCCGCCGCGACGAGTGCGCTGTCGCGGATCCTGACCCCGTGATAGATCTCATACCTCTCCTTTAAGCCCCTGAGGATGCTTATCGTGTCCTCGACTGTGGGCTCGTCGATCTTTACCGGCTGGAACCTGCGCTCGAGCGCGGCGTCCTTCTCGATGTATTTGCGGTATTCGTCGATCGTCGTCGCACCGATGCAGTGGAGCTCGCCCCTGGCGAGCATCGGCTTTAAGAGATTTCCGGCGTCCATGGCGCCCTCCGTCTTTCCGGCGCCGACGATGGTGTGGAGCTCGTCGACGAAGAGGATGATCGAGCCCTCAGACTTCCTTATCTCCTCCAGAACCGCCTTCAGCCTCTCCTCAAACTCGCCGCGGTATTTGGCCCCGGCGACGAGAGCTCCCATGTCGAGCGAAAAGATCGTCCTGCCGCGCAGGTTCTCGGGGACGTCGCCTCTGGCTATACGCTGCGCGAGTCCTTCGGCGATCGCCGTCTTTCCGACGCCAGGCTCGCCGATCAGGCAGGGATTGTTCTTCGTCTTTCTTGAAAGTATCCTGATGACGTTCCTTATCTCGTCGTCGCGGCCGATGACGGGATCGAGCTTCTGATCCTTTGCGAGCGCGGTCAGGTCCTGTCCGTATTTCTCGAGGGCGTCGTAGGTGTCCTCGGGCGAGTCGCTCGTCACCCTGCGGCTGCCCCGCACCTCCTTGAGAGATGCGAGGAACTTCTCCTTCGTGACACCGAAATCGCGGAAGATCTTTTTCAGCGTCGCGTCTGCGCGGTCGATGAGGCCGAGAAAGATATGCTCGACCGAGGTGTATTCATCCTTCATCGATCCGGCGGTGTCCTCGGCGGCCTCGAGGGCGTCGTTCAGCGCTCCCGATATCCTGAGCTCGTCGGGTGAGAGCCTCGAGCCAAGCCTCGGCAGTTTTTCCACCGCTTCGCGGGCGGCGGATGCGACGCGGTCGGGATCGGTCCCGGCTTTTGTCAGCAGCTGAGAGATCAGCCCTGTCCCGTCGCACGCCGCAAGCAGCAGGTGGGCCTGCTCCATGATATTGTTCCCGTATTCGACCGCTATCTCCTGCGCGGCCTTGATAAGCCCGATGCTTCCCTGCGTAAGCTTCTGAGTATTCATGATATCACTTCCTTTTCTATCCTCTGACGTCCGCAGTACCGGTCTGTTCGCCGGTACACACCCTTCATCATCCGCCGACCCGGGCAAGCCGCACAATTCTGCCGGCAGTCCTTAAAAGAAGGCTGAGCCTGTCAGGCTTCCTGATCACGGTTTTCCACCCGGGAACGCTCTGTTCCCTTCACACCGGCCTGACACCGCAGGCAAAAGCCTGTGCAGGAAAGCTGAAAATCGAAAGCGGACAAGAAGAAGGGGTTTAGCAGACACACATCGGGATATTCATATTTCTGTTATATTATAACCCGCATTTGTTAATAATATTCATTTATTTTGTTTCCGATTTGTTAATTTTAGCACTCTGCGCAAACGAGTGCTAATGATCAGGCTATTATTTTGCATATCCGGAAGCCTTTTTCAACCTGCCTGATCCTCTCCTCATCCTGCCCGAAACTGTTTTTTGTCCTGTCCGGAAGCTTTTTCATTCTGCCCGATTTCGATTATCAACAGGCAGGCGGCAGGTTTATCTGCCTTTTTTCGGAACGGTCGATTCTGAAAAACCGATATTGAAATGCCGACAGAAATGATGTATAATAATGATTTGTAAAGTCAGGTCCAAATATTCTGTGATTTTTCTGAAAGGATTTAAAAATGAAGCTCACCTACCTCGGAACCGCGGCCGCCGAAGGCTGGCCCGCGCTGTTCTGCCGCTGTCCCTACTGCCGGAAGGCGAGAGAGGCAGGAGGGAGAAACCTCCGCACCAGATCCCAGTCTGTCGTCAACGGCGACCTGCTGATCGATTTTCCTCCCGATTCGATGGCACACCTTCTGCATAACGGGCTCTGCTTCGCCGACGTAAAAAACCTGATCTTCACCCACTCGCACCGCGACCACTTCTTCCCCGAAGACATCCGGCTTCGCGACGGAAGCGTCTACGCGCATCACCTGACCGAGGACGACACACTTGACATCTGGGGCGGTGAGCGTGTTATGGCTGCGCTTGAGCGGATCACCGGACTGACACCCGGAGTGACGGGAAAAGCCCGCGCCACCACCCACCTGATCCTGCCGGGAATGACCTTTACGGCCGGAAGATACACAATAAGCACCCTCAGGGCAAACCACTACAAGGGCGACGAGGCGATGAATTTCGTCATCTGTGACGGAGAAAAGACACTGCTCTATCTCCACGACACCGGATTCCCCTTCGACGAGGTCTTCGAATGGCTCGGTGCGAACGGTATAAAGGCCAACCTTATCTCCTGCGACTGCACCAACGGCAGCCTGCCTTCGGGCTGGTCCTCGCACATGGGCCTCGACAAATGCACAGAACTGAAGGCGAGATTCGACGAAATGGGCGTATCGGGACCTGATACAATCTATGTCGTGAACCACTTCTCGCACAACGGCGGCCTCATCTACGACGACATGGTCGTCGAGGCCGCGAAGCTCGGATTCCTTACGTCTTACGACGGAATGACGGTCGAGTTCTGACAATAAAACAAAACTCGGGGCTGTAAAAAAGTCGAACTTTTTTTACAGCCCCGCAAAAATTGCGGACGGGAAACCGCGATTTTTGCGCGAGCTTTGCGTTTTTTGCTGTAAAAACAGTATAAAACGCAAAATTATCGGGCAAAAACGGCGCGGTCTCGCGCCGAGCAAACGCTCGACGGCGATGGAAAAACTCGTGAAACGAGTTTTTTACATCGCCCCTTTTTCAGTTCCTGTTTGCCGTCTCTTTCAGCAGCTTCTTTCCTTCCTCGGCCAGGAACTCGGCCGAGCCCGCCCTGAAGCGCGAGCTTCTCGCCTCGTATCCGCCCTCGGCGTAGGAATCCTCCATCGGGAAATATCCCTCGCTGCCGCAGGCGTTGACGACCGGCATTACCGTGTCGAAGCCTTCCGCCTCCTTCAGCATAAGCCCGACACCGGTAAATGGCTCACCGGCTATCCCAATGATCGCGCAAGGACCGAGGACGATCGCGAACATCCTGACCGGGATTGTCTCGGGGCCGTGCTCGAGCTGTATCATCCGCTCTGCCTCGGCGACGACTGTCGTCAGCATCATTCCGCTGTAGGGCAGCTCGGAATCCCGTCCCGCGGCGTGCAGTTCGTGTATCCTGTGCGCCTCGACAGCTTCTTCGGGCGTCGGCATGTTCGATGGGACCTCCGCGATCATCTCCGCGACCTTCAGCACCGGCTCGAAGGAGTCGGTCTTGCGGTGGATCTGAAGCAGGGTGCCGGCGAGCGACTCGCCGATGTATCTTGAGTGGTCGTATCCCCGGAAGACGTCGTCGAAATCCCGGAAGGTGTCGTTGAGATCGCCTCCCTTCGCGAAGACGTCGATGAAGTTGATGTCGCCTTCGGCTCCGTTGAGGTAGACGCACTTCGTTCCCGGCACCGCGGCCTCGAAGCTGCGCCTGAAGAATCCGGGGTAGTCGGCGGAGATCATGTTTCCGCCTATGGCGTCGGGATGGTTTCCGTATCCCGCGACAAGTATCGAATCGGCGCCCTCCCTGTCGAACCGGATCAGACTGACTCTGTCGTCGACCCGCGAGACCTCGCGGACGGCGTCGGGGTTGCCGGTTCCGGGATTAGTCTTTATAGATCCGTCCTTCATGAGTATCCTGCGGCAGTGGGTTATCCCGGGAACTCTTCCCGTCCTTCGCCCCGCGGAGGCAGGCTTCAGATCGGCAAGCGCGGAGCGGGTCGCCTCGATGATCTTTCCAGACAGAAAATCGAAATAATCGATCATCAGCTTAGTTGCCGACGGCCCGCATCTGATCACCGGCGAGGTGTGGGTGTGGGTGCAGCAGATAAATAGCCGGTCAAACGGCAGCCCTGTCCCGTCTGACGCCCTCTTTCTCAGGATGTCGCAGTATCTCTGCCTGATGAGGCAGAGATCGAGAGAGAGCAGCACCGTCCGCTCTCTGCCGTCGGAAAGGGCCAGAGCGTTTATCTCAAGATCGTCAAGGACGCCCTCCGAGAGGCGCTGAATATAATACCCTTCAAGATCGATCCCCTCCGGGGGATTGATCACGGTCCTTGAAAAACCCGCGTAAAACATTTCCCTGTCATGTCCTTTCAAAGATATGTTGTAATTTGTTTTCCGAAGCCAGACAGTTTCGCGGCGCCGTGGAAAATTTGCACCGATGCCCGGTCAGCCTGATATGTCAAGATCCGGCACTATCGTGACTGTGTAGCCGGGAAATTCTCCGGTGACGTCGGCGTAAAGATCGGCGATGGCTTCGTCCCGGTTGACCTCGAAGCTGACGACGGTGTCGAATCTCATCGTCTTAGCGGCGGTATCGACGAAAAAGCCGTGCATCTGCAGCGCCCATTCGTGCCCCAGCACGATCTCGCTGACGCGGTTCCTGATTGCGGCTGCCTCATCGTCGTCGGTGTTGAAGGAATAGACCCCGACACCGGTCAGTATGACCCCCGTTTCATGGTAGACCCTGGTCTCGACCCTTCTCGTCAGAATGTCGACGTCCTTTACGCTCATCGTGTCGGGCAGCTCGAGATGCACCGACGCGTAGTCCTTCTCGGGTCCGTAGTTGTAGAGGATGATGTCGTAGGCGCCGAGGACCTCGGGTTCAGAGACAAGGATCTCCCGGATCTTCGAGACCTTTTCGCTGTCTGCGCGCCTCCCGAGAATATCGCCCAGAGTATCTATCATCATCTCGATCCCCGCTTTAATGATGAAAACAGCAATGATCACCCCGACATACGCCTCGAGCGAGAGGCCGGTCGTCAGGAATATCACCGCTGAGGCCAGGACCGAGGCGGAGATGACAGCATCGAAGAGGGCGTCGGTCCCCGACGCGATCAGCGACGAAGAGTTGACCTTGTGCCCCTGCTTTTTTACATAAGTTCCCAGCAGTATCTTCACTATGACTGCAACTCCGATGATAATCAGTGAAACGGTGCTGTAATCGGGTATCTCGGGGTCGATGATCTTCTTGACCGATTCGACCGCCGAGGTAATGCCGGCATAGAGGATCAGTCCCGAGACCACCATCGCGGTAAGATATTCGATCCTTCCGTGGCCGAGAGGATGCTTTCTGTCGGGGGATCTCCCCGCGAGTTTGGAGCCTATGATGGTAATGACCGAGGATACCGCGTCGGAAAGATTGTTCACGGCGTCAAGCACCACGGCGATCGAGTTCGACAGGATCCCTATTACCGCCTTGAAGGCCGCCAGCACGATATTCGTCAGGATCCCGATGATTCCGGTCCTTACGATAGTTCTTTCCCGGTTTCTGAGGTCGTTGACAGGCTGTTTTTCTGTATTATTCATTTTTTTAACTCCGGATCTTTTTTTTAAGCGCAGGACGCATGGCGGCAGATTCAAAAAGCCTGTGTTCCGGAGAAGTCTCTCAACTGCAACTTCAGTGAAGCGGTGACAGTTGCGGGACTCTTCCGTATATTGCACAAAAATCTGCGGTAATCCTCGGCGGTTCGGGCACGGGCGGGCGCGCCGGTCATCCGATGATTTTTTATATTATATCATGAAATCGTCATCAATTCAAGTTTCAGTTCAGGCGTTGCCGAAAACGCGCGGGG
>ONVJ01000005.1 GCA_900321265.1 uncultured Eubacteriales bacterium | reverse complement strand
AATGCCCAGCGGATCGGTGGATTCGAAGAGGCGGTAGACAGAGCGGTCGTTCATCGGAACGGTGAGCACCGATTTCCCGCTGTATTTCTCAAGGTATCTGTATTTTGTGGGGATATCATGCCCGAGCTCGTCAAGCTTGAGTATCGTGTCGTGCAGATATGAAAAGGCGTAATGGGTCGTTATGATCTCGGATTTCGGGTCGTCGGCGGGATGCTGGATCGGGGTAAAATCATATACTTCGTACTCTCTGGGAACGACTATGATGCCGCCGGGGTGCTGGCCGGTCGTCTTTTTGACGCCCATGCAGCGGGTCTTCATCCGCTCGATCTCGGCCTTCGGAGGAATGACGCCCTTCCCCTCAAAATACTTCATTATGTAGCCGAAGGCCGTCTTGTCGGCAAGCGTCGATATCGTGCCTGCCTTGAAGACGTTTTCGGCACCGAAGAGTTCTTCGGTAAACTTGTGGACCTTTCCCTGGACCTCGCCTGAGAAGTTCAGGTCGATATCGGGGGATTTGTCGCCCTTGAAGCCGAGGAAGGTCTCAAAGGGAATGTCCTGACCGTCGGCATCGAGCTTTGTCCCGCAGACCGGGCAGAAGGCATCGGGCAGATCGAATCCCGAGCCTCGCCGGTCGGGGTTCGAAAAATCGCTGTACCGGCACTTAGGACAGCGGTAGTGAGGAGGAAGCGGATTGACTTCCGAGATCCCCGCCATCGATGCCGCGAAGGATGAGCCGACCGAACCTCTCGATCCGACCAGATAGCCTTCCTTTTCGCTGAAGGCGACAAGCCTTTTCGCAATGACGTAAAGGACGGCGAATTTGTTGGAGATTATCGAGTTCAGTTCGACCTCAAGCCTGTTCTTTACGATATCCGGCACCGGGTCGCCGTAAAGTCTCTTCGCGTTCGACCAGCATATCCCGGTGAGCTCCTCGTTGGCACCGTCAAGATGCGGAGGATAGTTGCCCTCGGGGATAGGTCTCAGCCGATCTATCATGCCGGCGATCCTGTTCGTGTTTTCTATGACGATCTCCCTGGCCTTATCGGGACCCAGGTAGGAAAACTCTTCGAGCATCTCCTCGGTCGTCCTCAGGTAGAGTGGGATGACGCGGTCGGCGTCCTTCATCTTGTTCCCGACCTGCAGTATCCTCCGGTATATCTCGTCCTCGGGATCGATGAAGTGCGAGTCGGAGGTTGCCACGACCGGCTTGCCGAGCTTCTCTCCCAGGGCGACGATCCGCCTTGTGATGTTGTGCAGATCCTCGACCGAAGAAAGCCTCGCATCGTCGCCCGAGATCAGATAGCCGTCGTTCCCGGCGGGCTGGACCTCGAGATAGTCGTAGTATTCGGCAATCGATTCGATGTCATCTTCTGATCTGTTGTCGAGAATTGCCGAAAAGAGCTCGCCCGCAGAGCATGCGGAGCCAATGATCAGCCCCTCACGGTATCTGTCAAGCAGCGTCTTTGGGATCCTCGGGTTGCGGTAATAGTATTTCAGATAACTCTCGGAGATCATCCGGTAGAGATTCTTAAGGCCTGTCTGATCCTTCACGAGGATTATCATATGATAGGACCTGAGCTTCTTCGGATCCGAACTGCGAGAGAGCTCCTCTTCAAGCTGTCTGAAATCGCCTATCTCCCTTGCCCTCAGCTGACCGATCATCCTCAGATAGATCTGCGCGAGCATCTCGGCGTCGTCGACCGCCCTGTGGTGGTTGAAATCTCCGAGCGAGTAGAATTCCGCCAGGATGTTGAGCTTGTGCTTTGACAGCGAAGGGTTGAGAAATCTTGACAGCGACACCGTATCAAGGCTGGGAGCTGAAAACCGGATGCCTAGTCTTTCGGCTTCCGCCCTGACGAGTCCGGTGTCGTAATCGGCGTTGTGCGCGACCAGGAGACAGCCTGCCGAAAACTCCAAAAACTGCGGCAGGACTTCGTCTATGCCCGGGGCTCCTGCGACGTCGGAATCTTTGATACCGGTAAGCTCTGTGATCTCTCCGGGTATCGGCATATGAGGGTTGACGAAAGAGGAGAATCTGTCGACGATCTTTCCTCCGATCAGCTTCACGGCGCCGAACTCGATGATCCTTGAGTTCGCGACCGAAAGACCGGTCGCCTCGGTGTCGAAAACGACGGTCGGCGAGTCGAAACCGCCCTCAAAGTCGCCGTCGACAGGAGAGGCGGTGTCGTTGACGAAGTAAGCCTCCATTCCGTATATCGGCTTGAATCTATCTTCCTCCGGGACGTCCGAATCCTTGTAGAACTTGTCAAGAAACTGCATGATCTCGGGGAATGCCTGAACATTGCCGTGATCGGTCACCGCGATCGAGGAGTATCCCCACCTCATCGCCGTCTTGATGACATCGGCGGGCTGAGTCATGGCGTCGACCTGTGACATGGCGGTGTGCAGATGGAGCTCGACACGCTTTTCGGGAGACCTGTCGGTCCTGGGCATGGCTTTAATGCTCCTTGCCGCCTTCGGAACGAACTGGAACTCCTTCGTGTTCATATCCTTTCTTACGTCGCCCAGAACGGCATATGCCTTCCCTTCAGAGAAATATCTCGCCCTTTTCCCGGCCTCCTCCTCGGTGAGCTGATTCTCGCGGATCTCGATCGACGCGTTGCCGTCGAAGAGGGTCAAAGAATAGAACCAGTTCCGGCGGTTCCGGGTATCGAATACTATGTCGGAGGCGGTGCCGACTATGACGGTATCCTTCATCGGCGAGACTATCGAGGAGATCGATATCGGATCGATCTTAAAGGGATCGCCGAACACCTGTCCGGGATCCGAAATGTCGAATTCGTGATTCCCCACCGAGCATATCCCGTCCTCGACGACTGCCACGGCGTTCGGATCGAAGACCGTTCGGATCTGCTTCAGGGCCGGTGCGTCGGTCTTTCCGGCCTGAGCGTCAGGTTCGTCTGTCTGAGCGGATGAGTTCTCGAGATAACGGCTGTAATCCTCTAGTGCCCGGACGCAGCTGCGGTCGATGTCCTCCATCTCGGTCATATAGTCCTCGGGCATCGAAAAGCCGTAATCCTCCGCGGCGGTCAGGGTAAACGCGACGTCGATCCCGAATTCCTTCCGTACGACGTCGGAGAGCCTTTTTTCGGCGTCATGCCTGCGCATGACGTCAAGCCCGTTCTGTCCGAAGCTGACGCTCACCGAATAGGCGCGCTCGCCCTCCTTCAGGATATCGAAATCGCTGAAGAATCCGGGCGGAACAAGACATTTCAGCTCGGCGTCCTCGATCAGATCCCATAGATAGGCGTCGTCAAATAGCTCCCCGGGATAGGCAGTTGAAAAGGAAACGGTATATTTTCCTCCGTAAGCCGCGGCGATGTCTGCCTCGGTCTTTCTGATGATCTTCTTCGGGATCAGACGGCGGGGACGGACTTCTATCTCATACCTGTTCGGATTGATATTTGATTTTTTGACGGTATAGTCGTCGACCGATCCGAAAAACTCCGATGCTTCGGCGTCGGCCGTATAACTTGAAAAGAGCTCGCTGAGTGGCTTCATCTGTCTTTAAAATTCTCTTTTATGTAATCGACGAGTGCCGAAACGACACTGTCGCCGCCGATCTTCCCTATGATCCTTCCGTGTTCGAAAAGGAGAGCCTCTCCCCTGCCCCCGGCGATCCCGACGTCGGCGCCCGACGCCTCCCCGGGGCCGTTCACCGCGCAGCCCATTATCGCCACCTTAACCGGGATCGAAAGCAGCCCCTCGCGCTTTGCAGCCTCTTCAAAGTCTTTTACGAGACTGATGAGAGGTATCTGCGTCCTCCCGCACGTCGGGCAAGAAACGATATCCATCCCGGAGTGGCCCGGCATCGACAGCGACCTCAGGATGTCACGGGCGGCCAAGACCTCCTCGACCGGATCGTCAGTCAGCGATATCCTGACGGTATCGCCTATCCCTTCGGGAAGCAGCGCGCCGAGCGCCGCGGCGTTCTTGATTATACCCATCCTTCTCGGCCCGGCCTCGGTGACGCCGACATGCAGCGGATAGCCGCACTTTTCGGCGACATATCTGTTGGCGGCGACAGCGTCGCTGACCGACGATGATTTTACCGAGATCACGATATCGTCAAAGTCGAATTCGTTGAGGAGCCCGGCGTGTCTCATCGCCGATTCGTACAGCGCCTCGGGAGATGGGCCTCCGTATTTTTCAGCGAGATCCTTTTCGAGGGAGCCTCCGTTGACACCTATCCTGATCGGGATCCTGCGCTCACGGCAGATCCTTGCGACAGCGGCGACCTTATCCTTCCCGCCTATGTTTCCGGGATTGATCCTGATCTTGTCGGCGCCGAGCTCGGCGCACCTGACCGCGATCCTGTAGTCGAAATGAATGTCTGCGACAAGCGGAAGACTGTCGCAACGCCGTCTGATCTCGCCGAAGGCCTCTGCTGCGCAGGCATCCGGGACAGCAAGCCTGACGATGTCGCAGCCTGCGGCGCGCAGCCTCTCTATCTGAGCGAGAGATGCCTCAACATCACGAGTGTCGGTGTTCGTCATCGACTGGATGCTTACGCGGTTTCCGCCTCCGACGGGGATCCCGCCGACATATACTGTTTTGGATGCTTTTCTCATGACAGGACCTCTCACAGGGCAGGCTGGCAGCAGACGCGGATGACAGCCGGGAAATCAGATGAACAGTTTGAAAATATCTTTCGCGGTGATGAAGAACATGAATCCGAGCAGGACCACGAGGCCGGCCGTGTTGATATATCCCTCGACCTTGCGGTTCACCGGACGTCTGATCACAGCCTCGATAAGGAGCATGATGATCCGCCCGCCGTCAAGCGCCGGCAGCGGAAGGAGGTTCATAATCCCCAGGTTCACAGAGATGACGGTGATAAGATATAGGATCGATGAAAATCCGGCTGACGCGGCTTCACCGACCGCCGACGTGATCCCCACCGGGCCCGAAAAGGCCTCGACACCGAAACGCCCTGTGATCAGATCCTTCAGGGTGTCAAATACCATTTTCACGGTATTGACCGATCTGAAGAATGCCTGAGAAAGGATGTTGCCCGGAGTCTTTCTCATGGCGTAAAGAACGAAATCGTAACGTCCGAGTTCTACGCCGTCGGTCTCCTCGGTCGGATATACGGGGAATTTTACCCCGGAAAGGATGATCTTTTCACCGTTTCTGACAACGGTAAGATCAAGCGGCTTGTT
>ONVJ01000006.1 GCA_900321265.1 uncultured Eubacteriales bacterium | reverse complement strand
GAGACCGACAGCAGTTCGAATTTCGTCGTTCCCTTCAGGGGCTTGATCTTTACCGATTCAATCGAACTGCCCGTCATTCCGTCGAGGCAGGTCGAGATAAGTCCCTTGAAGACGGCGCGTTCTCCTGCCGCCTCGAAGTAAAAGACCTCGACCGCGGAGACGGTGCCGAGCCTGTAGCTCACGGTAGCCTTCACCGGGCCGGTCGACGAGTAGGCAAAGGACATCCGGTTGAAGCCTCCGGGAGCGACCGGCTCGTCGAAGGTGATGACGAACTCCTTCCTGATGGTGAACAGGCCTCCTTCGACAGACGAATAGCCGTCAGCCGTGAACCCGAGGCCGTTTTCGGTGCGGAAGGATGTCGGCGCGGGCTCTTCGGTCTCGGGTGCCATGGAGGTCGTGTCCTCGCTCCCGGTACCGGACAGGCTCTCGGTGGCGGAAAGCTCGCCCTCCCCCGCTCCGCCGCAGGAAGCGAGCGCCGCACACGCGGTCAGCGCCGCGATAAGCAAAAGTGTCAGTTGAAAAAATCTCATGGCGTTTTATCCTCTTTTCCCTGCCTCATATGCAGGCGATAAAGCCGTCAAGGTCCCGGGCGACCGATCTCACAGTGTGCGCGTCGCGGCAGAGGACGGTGTCGGCGGGATATTCGGGAGATATCCCGAGCCCGCGCAGCCGTTCGAAGTAGACCGCGGCGTCCTCGACGCGCTTGAAAGACTTCTCGAAAACACAGGGAAAGACCGCAGGCTTTACGCCTCCTTCGGAACGAGCGGCTTCGACCGCCTTCTCGCCGATCTCTGAAAGCAGCTCTTCGTTGTCGCGGAAGAGGGCGCTGTTTCTTGAAAGCTCGGTCTTGGTGACGACCGTGAGGATATCGGGGACTGCTCTTTTGGCCTGCCCGCAGGCGATGTTTCCGCCGGCGAAAAAGCGGCAGGGGATCCCGAGAGCGCCGGCGATCGTCGCGTCGATGTCGACCTCCCCGGCGTATTCGCCGCCTATCCTGTAGTACTGGACCGTCGTGCTGTTCATCGTGTGGGCGAGGACGCCTCCGAGCGTCCCCTCCATGCAGTGGTATCCGAAGAAGAAAACGCAGTCGTACTTTCCCTCCGCAAAGCGGAGGCGGGGCCCCTGCGGGTATTCCCTGACGATCCGCGGATCGAGATCCGCCTCTTCGATATTCCTTCCCCTCCCGTGGTTGTCCCAGAGACCGACCGATTCGGCTCCGGCACGGAAAAGGGCGTCCGCCGCGGCGTTGAGCTCGAGCGGCGCCTGGCGGCGAGCGATCTCCCACTGTTCGGTGTCTCGGCGGAGTCCCTCGTAGGGAACGCCGACGACCTTGTTCACGCCCTCGAGATCGCACAATAACAGAATTCTTCTGTACATTTTTTCACCAAAACATTCATAATGACCGAGCGCTCCGGTCCCCGCGGGGATGGAGCGCTTTCCGTTTATTCTTATTCGTGGCGGACTCACCCGACGGGATAGAAGGCGCTCGTGAAGGCCCTGAATCCCTTCGCATCGGTAACGACGAATCTGAACCAGCCGACCGCAGGCGGCGTATGAGTCGCAGGAGGGCGAGCTGTCGGGGTGCCCGTTGTGGTTGTCGTCGGCGCCGACGGCGAAGATCTCCTGATTCCTCCGGAAGCAGTATGCGTTTCACGGCGGTCTCTTTCTCCTTTGAAAACAATCGGATCTTTATCTGAGCTCCAGCCTCATCATGATGAGCTCCTGCATCTCTCCCGAGCGCGGCAGGAAACCGAGAGGATTTCTGCCGTATTCTTCAAACCCCAGGCTTCGATAGAGCCCGACGGCGCGTTCGTTCGAGGCAACGACCTCGAGCTCAAGCTGCGAATAGCCTGCCTCTTTCGCGCACTCTATGCAGGCCAGGGTCAGCGCACGGCCGATCCCGAGACCCCAGTATTCGCTGTCGACGCCGATCCCGAAGGAAGCCCTGTGCCTGACCTTGCGGCATTTCCCGACACGGTCGATGCCTGCCGTGCCGGCGGCGCGGCCGTCAACGAAGGCGACGATCTCGGTCTCGTCGGGGCTTTCCGCCCTCTTTTTCAGAAACGCGGCCTCCTCTTCGATCCCGAATGTGATCTCGTCGGGATAGGACAGAAGATTGTCTGTCTGCCCGTGCGTCAGTATGAAAACGCGGAGCACCTCCGCGGCGTCATCCTCCGTCGCGCCGCGCAGAACGCAGGCGCGGCCGTCCTTCAGTTTTATTTCTTTGTAATATTTCATCCCGTAAAGGTTCCGCCGCGTTTATCCGGCGGCAGTTTTTAAGCGTTTTTAATCCGGCACTTCCGGGGTTTTCGGGTGACCGACACCGGAAGCCGTGATCAGTTTACCGTCGAGGAAATGAAGCCCGAGCCCTTTGCGCTGTAGGGCAGGCGGAAGACGGTTATCCTCGCGGCGGCGTTGAAATACTCTTTGAGATGAAGACCGCTCACCAGATATGAGTTGTAGTCGAAGTTAGATATATACACCGGAAGAAGCTCGTCCGAGGTCGTGAAGAGGGCGACCTCGGGGTCGATCGCCTTGTAGATCGATTTCGTCCCCCCCTGACCGCCGTGGTGGGCGACCTGGACGATGTCGCTCTTCAGAGCGTCGCCGAAGATCGCCGCGGTCAGATCGTTCGGTATCTGCTGCGAGTCGCCTAGGAACATTATCCTCTGCCCCGCGATGTCGACCGAGAAGATGAGCGAGGTGTTGTTCCAGTTATTCTTCACCGTCGCTACCGACCTCGTCTTCGTCACGAAATCCTCGTGCGTGTACCAGACGTTTATCTCGGCGTCGGATATTATGAAATTCTGTCCTGTATGGAGCTTGTATACCGGGGTCTTCGGGAAATTCGTCTTCGCGGCGGATGAGAAGAGCTGCATCGTCGCCGGACTGTCGCTCGACGCGCTGTTGTCGGCCTCCGACGGGAAGTTGAGCAGTATGCTCTCGAGCTTCACACGGCCGCTGTAGAGAGCCCCGAAGGATATGAATCCGCCGATATGGTCGGAATGTGTGTGCGAGAAGAACCAGGCGGCGATGACGATGTTGTCCGGGTCGGGCGCCTGCTCGAGCATCTTGGCGTATATCGCCGAGGCGTAGCTCGACTTTCCGTCCTGCGTTCCGCCGTCAACGACGATGAACCGCCCGTCGGACAGCCTGATGAGGAAGCACATGAGCCCCGAATTGGCGTCGGTGCCCATGTATTTGTTTCCCGACGTATACTCCCTGCCTATCATTGTGAGAAGCGGAGAGGTCACCGCGGCGCCTCCGCCGCTGCCGCCGTAAAGGTTCCGGGACGGCTCGGCAACTATCCTCACGACATTGTTGTAGCCGGTATAATACGCGCTGACGGCGGTGTCCGCCCCGGTAAAAGTCGTGAATCTGCTGTCTCCTATCTGCCTGTCGGCGGTCTTTTCAAATCCCGCGGCGGAGAGCTTTTCCGCGTAATCGGCGAGCGTCTGTCCGGTCGCCGACGGTATAAAGATCTGATATGCCTTGTCACCTGCGTCGACGATCCTCGGCGTGCCGCCCGTCCCGGGATCGGGGATAGCGCTTAGCTGCGAACTGACCGAAAGATCGTATATGTCGGAGGACCTGAAGACGAGTTCCCCGTCGTTTTTGAGCTTCGTCGCCATCGACAGGAAATTCGACGCGAGCAGCGGCATGGCGGTATCGATCCCAGAGAAGACCACGATTTTGTTACCGCGGAGGGTGACCACCGCGTTGCCGAGACCGAATTCGGCGGCGACGGCGGCGGTCTCGTCATAGCTCGTCCTGCCGACGAGTATCTCGACGGCGTCGGGGTCATGCCCGCTTCCGATCGCAAGATCGTCGCCTATCGGAAGAGTCGAGCCGGGAAAGAGATCGAGCAGCCCCTGCCTGATGCTTACGGCAGCCTGTATCTCAAGATCGGTGGCGTCGACTCCCCTGACGACACGGCAGGAGAGACTGCCGCCCGAGGCCAGCGTCACTTCATTCGTTTCGGGTGCCGCGGCGGTCCCGGTCTCGGCCGTAGAGGTCTCATCTTCTCCCGTCCGGGTGCAGCCGGGCGAGAAAATGAGCAGAAAAGCCGAGGCAAGCGCGGAAAGCCGCAAAATTTTGCTGTTGTGTTTTGAGTTTTTCAATGTTCGGACCAGAGAGACCGTGTCAGTCTCCGACCGACATCGCTTTGGCGAGGTCGTTCTTCATCTTCGCCTTTGCGGCGCCGAAGAGAGTCGAGACGGTGGTCATGCCCTCCTTGTTGAGGTTCAGAAGCAGATCGACGCAGGAACCGAAGTTGTTCGCCATGGCGACGTCGATCGCTCCGCTCCTGTAGGCGAGATTGATCATGTCGATGGCGGTCGGATCGTGCGCGACGCGGTAGTGCAGCACTATCATGATGTGCTTGTCGACGAGGTTGTTGTAGGAATATGCCCCGAGAGCCTCGAGGAAGGCGCCGGCGCGCTCGGTGTCGCCGCAGGCCGTCGGGATGACGAAGCCTTCGGTGGCGCTGTAGACGGGAGTGATGTAATCCTGATCCTTGCTGTATTTCGGCACCACAGTGATGCCGTACTCGGTCGTCGACTCCCTGATGGAGATGACCTCGTGGGTACCGGTGGTGAGGAAGAGCGACTTGCCCTCCACGAAGACCGAGATGTAGTTCTTCAGTCCCGAGGCTCCGGTGTATCCGCTGTATCTGCCGTCGTTGGCTCCGGCGATCGCGACATATGGGCTGGTGATGAAATACTCGGTGAATTTCGTAAAGGCGTCGATATAGTTGCCAGAAAGCGCGTCAAAGGTAAGATTGCCGTTCGCGTCCTCCTGGCAGATCGTAAAGCCAGAACTGAAGATCAGGTTGCGGCTGTGGTTGATGTGCCCGGTGAGGCCGAGGATGTCATCGGTGCCGGGATTGCAGACGCCGTCCTGGCCGACGTCGGTGCCGACCGCCTGCATCATCTTATAGGCGTTTTCCCAGGTCCAGTCGCCCGACTCAACGAGATCGTAGGGATTGTCGAGGCCGTAGTTCGTTATCATCTGCTTGTTGAAGCAGAAAATGTAAAAGCTGCTGTAGTAGATGAGGCTGGCGTTTCCGAAGGTAATGTATCTCTTGTCCTTCAGGTTGACCTTCGAGTTGAAGCTCTGCTCCCACCAGGGATTGTTCAGATCGATCGAGGCGATCTTCGCCTGATCGGCGACATACCCCTGCATATACATGTTGAGAGCGTTGTAGGTCTGGACGAGCGCGAGGTCGTAGGCGTCGTCGCCCGACGCAGCCGAGATCGAGAGCAGCCTCGTAGTGATGTCGCTCGTCATATTCGTCTCTTCGATCCTGCACTTCAGCCTTTCCTCGACCCTGTGCTGCCGCTCACAAATGGTGTCCTGGATCGTGTCGCCGGTGATCGAGTCCTGGGTGAGATTGACCGTCGCCCAGTCCCTGTAGGGCGTCAAGACCTTGAAGACGTAGCGGTCAAGATCCTGCGCCGGGACATGCGCGTCGGGGTCGAATTCGGTGTCTCCCGACTGGGTTTCGTCCGGCGAAACCGGATCGGTCGCGGCGACTGTCGTTGTCGCTTCGGGCTTTCCTCCGTCGGAGCATGCCGCGAGAGCGACCGTCATAATGAGGGCGAGAAGCAGAGCAACTGCGGAGATGATTCTTTTTTTCATCGGTTATACCTGCCTTTCCTGCAAATCCCTCCGGGACAGGCGAAAAACCGATCCCGCTTCCCTGACCGGAGGCACAAGGACAAAAACTTTCGAAACATTGCAGAAGGCTGCCTTTCCCCGGGCACTTCCGCCTGCTTCGTCGATTATATTATATCCGCGCTTTGCCTTTAAGTCAAGTGATAATTTTTTGAAAATTAAAAAACTGTTGACAGCTTTTTCATTTTTTGATACAATATTATCCGAGATATGATATGGCTGTCAGCAAAAGTTTCGAAAGATTTAGGAGATGCCCCGGATGTCTTCCGAAAACAGAAAACCAACTCTTCGCGATATAGCCCGGAAATCGGGGGTATCAGAGGCGACCGTTTCAAAAGCTCTCCGGGGCGAGACCGACATTAACAGCCGCACTGCCTCTCTCATCCGAAAGACCGCGGGAGAAATGGGATACGACGGCAGCAGGCTCAATACCAGAGTCACGCAGTCGAAGACGGTCGGAGCGGTCGTCACCGAACTGAATTCAGAATACTACCACGGCATCTTCGACGCCTTCCGGAAAAGATTCGAGGCGGACGGCTATCAGGTAGCGGCGATGGTGAACGATTTTGACGACGCCGGGAGCCGGATCAGGTCGGTCGAATATCTCGCCAGGCAGAACGTCGCCGGCATGATGATCATCACCGACGTCGAGCTTGACATGACAAGGATATCAAGGATCATTTCAAAGCGGAACGTCCCGGCGGTGTTGATCGCCGACACTGTGAACGTCGGATTCTGCGACGTGATCACTGTCAATCACGCCCTCGGCGTCGAACTTGCCCTGAGCCGTCTGTTCTCTCTCGGACACGTGAAGATAGCCTTTATCGGAGACAAATTCACAACCGCGAGGGAAAAGGTCTTCCGGAAGATCATATCGCGCCGCTTCGGTAGCCTTGACGACAGACTGATCAGGGTGTCGGGAACGAGGTCCTGCCCGGCGGGATACGCCGCCGCGGACGCTCTCTTCGCTCTTCCCGCCGGTGAAAGGCCCACCGCCGTCCTCGCCGCCTACGACAACATCGCCTACGGGCTGCTCAGAGCGGCCGCCGACAGGGGCGTCCGGGTCCCGGAGGACCTTTCGGTGATCAGCATAGACGACAACCCCGTCTCTTCATATGTGTCCCCTTCCCTCACGTCGGTCAGGATACCGGTGAGAGATATCGGCTGCAGGGCTGCCGATCTCCTCTCGGCGAGGATAGGCGGGAGCACAGACCCATTCCAGACGGTCCTGCTTACTCCGGAACTGATCTGGCGCGAATCCGCCGCCACGGCGAATCCGAAAACGAACGGAGCAAAAGACAATGAATAAGATAGCTCTTTCAAACACGAATCTGTCGCGCGACAGCTTTGAGATCCTGCTTCACACGGCGGACCGTGTCACGTGCGAGAGACTTCTCTCCGTCTCTGACTCTGAAGACGCCTTTAGGCTGACCTTCTCTGTCGATCCCGCGCTTGAGAACGACAGGTACGTCATAAGTTCTGAAAAAGGCGGAGCGGTGCTCTCCGCCGCGAACGACTGCGCCGCGCACGCCGCCTTCGGAAGATGGCTGCTCGAATCGACCTTCGACGGAGAAGGCGGCTTCGATCCCTTCGAAGGCAGGATCGACTTCACCCCGCGGCTCCCGCTGCGCGGAATGTATTTCGCCACCCATTTTCTGAACTTTTATCATTCGGCTCCGATCGAAAAGGTATATGAGGTCATCGAAGACCTGGCGCTCCGCGGATGCAACTCGCTGCTCGTCTGGTTCGACATGCATCATTTTTCCTCGATGGACGACCCCGGGGCCATCGAGCTCACCGGCCGGTTGCGCGCGATGCTGAAATACGCCTCGCGCATCGGCATGAAGGGGTCGCTGACGATGCTCTCGAACGAGGGCTTCGCTTCGTCTCCCGAGCCTCTCCGCGCCGAGTGGACGGCTCAGAACGGCTATTTCGCGGCTCCGGGCGGGCATTTTCACGTCGAGATCTGCCCCTCGAAGGAGGGCGGGATCGAGGAGATCCTGAAGGAGCGGCGCGCCATGCTCGAGCGCTTCGCCGACCTTGACATCGCCTATCTCTGCTACTGGCCATACGACCAGGGCGGCTGCACATGCGAAAAATGCACTCCCTGGGGCTCGAACGGATTTATGCGTCTCTATCCGCACTTTCGCGGGCTCGTCCGCGAGATCCTGCCCAATACCCGCGTGATCATGTCGACATGGTATTTCGACAGGTTCATCAAGGGCGAATGGGACTCCTTCTATCCCTTCATCAAGGACGGATGCCCCGATGGCGTCGACTACATAATGTCCTTCTTCTTCAACGGGCAACTCCCCGAAGTCATAGAGAAAAACGGGATCCCCGACGGAGTTAGGTTCATAGACTTCCCCGAGATCAGCATGTATACCTGCGTCCCCTGGGGCGGATTCGGCGCGAGCCTGCTCGCCCGCTTCCTAAACCGGACTAACGAAAAGAGCGGAAAGCTTTATTCTGGAGGCTTCCCATATTCCGAAGGAATTTTCGAGGACGTCAACAAATTCATCACCCAGACCTGGTACTCCGGTCTCTTCTCTGACGCGGAGGAGGCCGTCCGGGCATATGTCAGATATGAGTTCTGCGTCGGGGGAAAGGCTCTTGACGAGCTGACCGCCGCCCTCCTCGCAACCGAGACCGGCCTCGCCCGCAGGAGGGAGACTCTCCCCGACGGCTTCCGCTATATCATCGCGCATCCCGAAGAGACCGAATCGGTATACAAGACTCTTTCCTACTACAATTCGGTGCTCCCCGAGCGGATCGTCTCGGGATACAAGTTCAGGCTCTGGTATCTCAGGGCCGTCATCGACCGCGAACTCGTCGCGGAGGACGGCAGGCCGAGATCCTCTGAGATATGCCAGAAAGCGATGAGCGAGCTCTGCGACATCTACTTCGCGACGCCCGGCAAAACCAACCGCTGGGTCTGCCCTCCCATCGGTCTCTGACGGAGGCCGCGACATGGAATACCGCCTGAAGCACACCGCGGAAAACCCGCTTTACGTGGTTTTTCCCCCCGCGATAACGACCTTCGCCTTTGAGACCGCCGAAAAGATCTGCTGCCTTGTTGAGAGACTGAGCGGGATCAGGCCGGTCAGGACGACATCCCCGTCGGTCCCCGAAGGAAGCGCCGCGATCACCGTCGCGGATCCCCGCTTTCCCGAAACACGCGACGCGCTCGCCTCTCTCAACTACGGCGAGTGCCTGACTCACTTCCCCGCCGAAAACCTACTTTGCATATCCACACATACCGAAGATACCCTTCCGGCCGCCTACGGGCTGCTTGAAAGAAATCTTTCCCGGGGGGAAGGCTGCGTCGTCTGCGCCGGAGGCATCGCCGGCAGAAAGATAAGTCTTCCGGGATATCTGAAATACATAAAGCCGATCGCGGCGGGGACTCAGGTCGCCTGCCGTGAGAGTCACGACTCATGTTCTCAGGTCGTGGTGACGGATGTCGGGCGGGAGGATTTTGACGCATACGTCAGAGAACTCTCGGCTTCCGGCTTTGCCGACCTCTACCGCTTCGAGGCGGCCGGGAATATCTTCTACCGCCTGGAAAAGGAGGGCTGTTCGGCATACCTTTATCACACCTCCTTCAACCGGACCGCGAGGATACTAGCCGAGCCGGCGGAAAACGCCCCTCTCGAGAGACGGGAATCATTCATCCCGTCGGTTTGCCGGCCGCTGATGACGGTGATCGGCGCCAGGTGGTCGGACACCGCGACCTATCTCAACAAAGACGCCGGATCCGGCAACATGGGATACCTCTTCAGGCTGGAGGACGGAAGCTTCATCGCCGTCGACGGCGGGATGGAGCTCGGAGACTACGCAGAAAAGATGCTCGCCCTGATGGAGGAGCAGTCGCCTGCCGGGCAGAAGCCCCGCGTCAGGTGCTGGTTCATCTCTCACACGCATATCGACCATTCGGGCGCATTTCTCAAGATCGCCGCGAAATACCCCGACCGCGTCACCGTCGACGAGGTCGCCTGCAACTTCCCGTCGATCAGGGACGCCGAGATCTTCAGGGAGGCCTGGAACACCCGCCGCATCAAAGAGGCGGTATACGGACTTCCGGGCACGAAATACACAAAGCTGCACACCGGGCAGAGTCTTTCGATCGGCGGCGCCGAGGTCACCGTCCTCTGGACGCAGGACGATCTGGTCAGACAGTATCTCTCGCTCGGGAACGCCACTCTCAACACCGCCTCGGTCTGTCTGAAGCTTGAGATCGGAGGAAGCAGCATACTGCTGCCCGCCGACTGCGACGAGACGGCAAACGGCATCATGCTCCCGATGTGGGGAGACTTCCTGAAGAGCGACATCCTCCAGGTCTGCCATCACGGCGGCTGGGGAGGAACGACAGAATTCTACGCCGCCGTCGATCCCGCGCTCGCGATCTTCTCGACGTCGGACGAGCTGCTCCCGATGTACCTTCAGATAAAATACAACCATGATCTCGTATACGGCATGAATGTCCGCGAGGTCCACAACAACGCCGACCGCTGCCGCGTCTTCAGCCTTCCCTACACCCCTCCGGCGGAAAAGATCCTGCCGCCAGATCCGGCAGGCGACATCCTCTACACGAAGGCGAAACAACTGGAAGCGCTCGCTCAGATAGACACTCTCCGCGGGGGATCAAAAGCATAATGAGTGTGATTTTTCATCCGGTAAACGCAAATCTGCCCCGTGACGCCTTCGGCGTGCTGAAGAGCAGGATAGCCGCAAAGGCGAAGGAAAGGGGCTGCCGCGTCGCGCGAAAGACCGACGGAGCCCTCACTCTCCGCTTCTGCGTCGACCGGCGCCTCGCGCCCGACAGCTTCGAGATAACCGAAAGAAAGACCGGCCGCGGCAGCATTGTCCGTCTGGCCGGGAGCGACATCCCCTGCGTTTTCGCGGCTGCGGGACGCTTTCTCGTCCTCTCCCGCTTCGACGGAAACGGGGGCTTTACACCGCCCGAACTACCCCTGCGGCACAGGATGAAAAAGCCGGTCCGCGGGATATATCTCGCCTCCCACTTCTACAACTGGCATCACAGCTCGCCGATAGAGGAGGAGCTTGAGTATATCGCCGACCAGGCGCTGCGCGGATTCAACCAGATCATGCTCTGCGTCGGCATCCAGCACTACAGGACGCTGCGCGATCCCGAGGCGCTGGAGATGATCGGAAGGATAAAGCGGATCTTTGCCTTTACCTCTTCGATCGGGATAAAAAACGCCCTCATCGCCTTCTCGAACACAGGAATGGACGGATTCCCGCAGGAGTTCGCCGCCGAGGAGAAGGCGGACGGCGTATTCTACACCCGCGACATAACCGCCGAGTTCATCACCGAGCTCTGTCCCTCGACCGAGGGCGGGATGCGGGAGATCGAGCGCATCCAGCGGGAATTCTTCTCATCCTTCGCCGGCACGCCGGTCGACTACTACTATCTCTGGCCTTACGACGAGGGCGGCTGCCTCTGCGAAAAATGCAGGCCATGGTCGACGAACGGATTTATGAAGGTCGCAGAGCTCGACCGGCGCCTCATGAAGGAATACGGGATCGGGGGGGAGCTGTGCATATCCACATGGCATTTCGGAGTCCAGATGCCGGGCGAGTGGGCGAATTTC
>ONVJ01000214.1 GCA_900321265.1 uncultured Eubacteriales bacterium | reverse complement strand
CAGTTCAAATTCATTATCCGCCATACCACTGTACAACGGTAACAACTCATCCTATTCCGCGAAGTGGACAGATAAATCGCAGACTTTCACTTTTTCCTACCTTGAGACCGGAAAATACAAGATAGGGGCGACGCTTGCAGCAGATCAGTACGAAACCCCAGCTTTTTGGATAGAACGCCCGGTAACTGTGCATCCTGATGATTATTATGATTATTGCGTTTCACAATATAATTCCTCAAGCCATGAAGATTACTTTATGAATGAGCAAAACAGTGCTCTTAACTGGATCGGTAGCACCGGAGAAACCTCGAAATTGTTTTTCGAATGCCAGGAATGGCGAATTATTCCTGCCGGGACTATAAATATTGGTGGTGAATCATACAACAAATATTGTATTGTATATATTGATTCCAACGGTGAGCTCAAGGCATTGAAGCACACTGGAAATATTAACAACACAGTGACAATCGGTGATTTCTCTGATGTAGCTAACTATCAATGGATCATTTATAAGGTAGGGATTAACGTGCCGCTGATAAAGCAGACAAAAACATATTGGTGTGGTTATGCAACAATCCTTCAGTCGATATATGGCGCAGGAACACAGCAATATCTAATACAAGACATCCAATCTGGTTCATCCCTTCTTCACAATCAAATGGAGGAGGTAAAAAACAGAATGGGTTATTCGACAGCAATGGATCAAGGATCAGTATGTTCAATGATAAACAATGGGTGCCTGCGTAATTACGTGTTCCCATCTTCTACAGTTAGTTATCATAGGACTAACGATCAATCTGTTTATCATTTTCATCAAGACCCTGCGATTAACAATGATCAGGATAACTTTTTAAGTGTTTTGATTACAAGTTTTGATACCGGATGGGCACCGTTTTTCTTAACATCTACAGGAGGTGCACCATACAAGAAACTATCAGGAGGAGCTCACTATATATCCATTATCGGGTACGATATGATCGGCGATTGTGTTTTGATATCAAATTGTCACAACGACGATAATATAATTGGCATTTATGCAGTCGGCACAAATTTGATTTATAATTGCATAGATACGCTTTTCTATGCTTATTGATATTACAGGAGATTAAGAAAATATGAAAAAAAAGGCATTGGTGTTTCTGATAGTGACGTTCATTGCAGCTCTGTTTTGCATACCCTGCCTGGCGGGAACAGAAATATCGGAAAGTGAAATAAAAGCCCTTGTGCTAAAGGCTCATAATTTCTATTTTACATACCAGGACGGAATTAATGATTTCAGAATCCACAGCTCAATTAATACTACGAAAGATGCAGTGGCAAAAGAAGCCAGAGAGATATATGTTGATGAAATAGCGGACAGTATGTGGATGTATCAATGTTCAAGAGATAATAATAATCCCGACCAGTATAACGATGGATTGACATTTGTTGAAAACTCCGACGGTACAATCACAACCATTTCATTTATTCCTCAATCAATCAGATCGTTTTTCATCATTAAAGAATACTCTTTTGATTCATGGTATAAAAAGGAATCTTTGCCGATCTCCCCAAATAATATAAGAATTAGAAATATAAAAAACAGCGATTCCGGGGCATATGCGGAGATCCTCATGTTTCACTTAACCGGTTATGAAGCTCATATTGTTCCGATATGGGTCAGTGTTGAACTTCAAAACACAAAAGACGGAATGAGAATTTCCGGTGGCAATGTGATCTATGCCTTTTCCAACTGGTATGACAGTTCTTTCTCATTTGTCAAAGATGACGAAGATGTTTTTGTTGGAATTGATTATATGGATTTAATGCTGTCTTACGCTTTGTTTAAGAATGATCCGGATTATTTTTTTAACAACGGGTATGACCCGAATATTCCGGTCGGGCGTTCCGGAAAATGGAAGATGATATTGTTCGATTCCGAAAAATGTGTTTATCTGGTCGAAAACACGGAAGACGGAAACTACTATGATGTCATTTTCAGCAGAAAAGAAGACGGTAGCGTTTGGTTTACAGGTGGCGGATGGTATGACCTTGCGATGGGGAAAACCGATGTGAGCCCTTTTACGAAAGACGGTAATTGCATTTATTTAGGCGTTGCAGTTATGCTGTCTGTCTTTTCTGCGACCGCATTATTATCACTGATTCGTAAAAAAAATGAGGCGATCAAATGAAAAATACTTTTAGAATTATTTGTCTTGTGATAGTATTGTTTATAATTCTTCCGGTGGCTGTCCGGGCGGCTGATCCGGATTTGACAGAGGCAGAAGTAATGGCGCTTGCGGACAATTTGCGCGCCGAGATCGAATTCATCAAAATCTACGACAATCAAGCCTGGTCATATTACAACCTGTATATTGACGGTGTGGATCGATGGCACAAAGATGCCAAACCGCCCGAAGGCAGTGTGATAGTTGATGAAGGGACCGGAGAAGTGAAGTACATTCCTTTTGCCCCTTTTGCCAGAATCAATTCTTCGTGGAACGAGAACGGATCTCCTGTGCAATTCTACGGGAAAGTATCTGAACTCAAAGATCGGCTGTCTCAGTTTTGTGACAGCGATACTGCCGGATGGATTCTGTATGATCGGCTGAAAGGCCAAAATCCCGGAGGAGGATATATCCCGTGGCTATATACAGATGAAGCCGGTAAAGAATGGATGTCGCAGCTGCAGGTTTACCAGCAGGATGCGGCAATGGACAGGATACTGTTCGTTGAAGGATTGACGGTCGAGGGCAATGATGCGAAAGCAGTTCTTTATACCGGGAAACTCGGAGACGGGTATTACAGACTGACGATACAAATGCGCTTAACCGATTCCGGATGGATAATAACCGAGAGCGAATATCTGAAATTCCTCACAGCCAGCGGAAATGAAGGCGGAGCTTTTTTTGAGAACAATTGTGTTTCAAGTCTTCCGGAGGCAGCAGGGACAGGAGATGAAGCGTACCTGATTGTCGGCTTGCTTTTCGCTTCGGGAGCCTGCTTGCTCTGCGCGATCGCGTCCGAAAAATCTTTACATCGGCGGAAAAAAGTGATATAATAAATAAATACTGCGGAGTCCGTCCTGCGGACGGCCGCGATACATTCTTTATCCGGAGACGCCAGACACTAAAATGACATCATCAGTTGAAAAGATCCTGGCCGAGGAATTCAAACTCGGCGAGGAACAGGTCGCAAAGACCGTCGCGCTCATCGACGAGGGCAACACCATCCCCTTCATAGCCAGATACCGCAAGGAGGTCACCGGCTCGCTGGACGACACCGTCCTGCGCGATCTCAACGACCGGCTCGCCTATCTGCGCGGGATCGAGAAGCGCAGGGAAGAGGTCAAGTCGCTCATCGACGCCCAGGGAAAACTTACCCCCGAGATCTCTGCGGCGATCGACGCGGCGTCGACGCTCACCGAGGTCGACGACATCTACCGCCCCTTCAGACCGAAGCGCAAGACGAGGGCGTCGGTGGCGAGGGAGAAGGGCCTCGAACCGCTCGCCGAGCTGATCGAGTCTCAGCCCGATTCCTATGACCGTCCGCTCGAAGAGATCGCTGCCGACTATGTCAGCGAGGAGAAGGGAGTTGCCGATGCCGGCGCCGCGCTTGCCGGGGCGATGGACATCATCGCCGAGAATATATCCGACAACGCCTCCTGCCGCAAATCGGTAAGGACGCTGACGACAGAATACGGCCTCATTGTCTCGAAGGCGGCGAAGGATGAGGACTCGGTATATTCCAACTACTATGATTTCTCCGAAAAGATAAAGAAGATCCTTCCTCACCGGATCCTAGCGATAAACCGCGGCGAGACAGAGGGCTTCCTCAAGGTCTCGGTCGATCCGGGCAGCGATCTCATCGAGGCATATCTTTCAAACAAGTTCATTACCAATCCGTCAAGCCCCGCGAAGGAGTATATGGCCGCCGCGATAGCCGACAGCTACCAGAGGCTGATCGCTCCGTCGGTCGAGCGGGAGATCAGGAACGACCTCACCGACTCGGCGTCGGAGGGGGCGATAAAGGTCTTCGGAGACAACCTCAAGCATCTGCTCATGCAGCCGCCCCTCAGGGGAAAGACTGTCATGGGGTTCGACCCCGGCTACCGCACCGGCTGCAAGCTCGGTATCGTCGACCGTACGGGGCGGGTCATCGACACCGCCGTCATCTACCCGACGAAGCCCCAGGAGAGGATAAAGGAGAGCGGACAGAAGGTGACCGCCCTCGTCAGGAAATACGGCGTCGACGTCATCGCGATCGGCAACGGTACCGCCTCGAAGGAGAGCGAGATCTTCATCGCGAATCTCATCCGCGAGGCAGGCCTGCACTGCAAGTACATCATCGTCAGCGAGGCGGGAGCCTCGGTCTACTCGGCGTCGAAGCTCGGAGCCGAGGAGTTTCCGGATTTCGACGTCACTCAGCGCTCGGCCGTGTCGATCGCAAGACGTCTGCAGGATCCGCTGGCCGAGCTCGTCAAGATCGATCCGAAATCGATCGGCGTCGGCCAGTATCAGCACGACATGAAGCCGGCGAGGCTTGACGAGTCGCTCCGCGGCGTCGTCGAGGACTGCGTCAACTCGGTCGGCGTCGATCTCAACACCGCGTCATATTCGCTCCTTTCATATATATCCGGCATCTCGTCGGCAGTAGCGAAGAACATAGTGAAATACCGCGAAGAGAACGGCGAGTTCACGTCGAGGGCGGAGTTGCTGAAGGTCCCGAAGCTCGGGGCCAAGGCCTTCGAGCAGTGCGCCGGCTTCCTCAGGGTGTCGGGAGGCGACGAGTGCCTCGACGAGACTGCGGTGCACCCCGAATCCTACGGGGCCGCGAGAAAGCTGCTCTCGAAGTTCGGATACAGCGAGGCCGAGATCAGGTCGGGCGGACTGAAGCTGCTCGGCAGGAAGGTCGCCGAAGCGGGAAAGGAGAGGCTGTCCGACGAGCTGGGAGTCGGCGTGCCGACGCTTGAGGACATCGTCGGCGAGCTTGAAAAGCCGGGCAGGGACGTCCGTGACAGCTTCGACGCCCCGATCCTGCGCGACGACATCCTCGACATCAACTCGCTGAAGGAGGGGATGGTCCTCACCGGGACGGTGAGAAACGTCATCGACTTCGGGGCCTTCGTCGACATCGGCGTGCACCAGGACGGACTTGTCCATATCTCAAGGATAAGCAACAAATACATAAAGCATCCCTCCGAGGTCCTCTCTGTGGGAGACGTCGTCAGGGTGAAGGTCCTGTCGGTCGACGTTCAGAAGAAGAGAATAGCCCTCACGATGCGTTTTACCGAGGACGAACAGTAAACCCTGTTTACTCTTTTCCCGCGTTTTTTGTCCGAAAACGAAAACAAGGCTTGTTATTGTGCAAATTGCATAATTGTAAAGGCTAAATTTCGGGAAAATGCCATCTTCCATTTTCGGCCGAAATTTGATAAAATATTAAGGTAAATAATCGGCGGACCGGATACGCTCGGTTCGTGTTATCATTAAGGAGGAACATAAAATCCATGGCAAGCGTATCACTTAAGCACATTTATAAGAAATACCCGGGCGGAGTGACCGCCGTATCCGACTTCAACCTTGATGTCAAGGACAAGGAATTCCTCGTTCTGGTCGGCCCTTCCGGATGCGGAAAGACAACGACTCTGCGTATGATCGCGGGACTTGAGGAAATTACCGAAGGAGAGCTTTTTATAGGTGACAGGCTTGTAAACGATGTTGCTCCGAAGGACAGAAAGATCGCGATGGTGTTCCAGAACTACGCTCTTTATCCTCACATGACGGTGTTTGAGAACATGGCCTTCGGCCTTAAGCTCAACAAGACCCCGAAGGAGGAGATCAAGAGGCGTGTTGAAGAGGCCGCCCGCGTCCTCGATATCACCCACCTGCTCGACAGAAAGCCGAAGGCTCTGTCCGGCGGTCAGAAACAGCGTGTCGCTCTGGGACGCGCCATCGTCCGCAAGCCGATGGTCTTCCTGCTTGACGAGCCTCTCTCCAACCTCGACGCCAAGCTGCGTGCGAGCATGAGAGCCGAGCTCACAAAGCTTCACGAAAGCGTACAGACCACATTCATCTATGTTACGCACGACCAGGTCGAGGCTATGACGATGGCGACGAGGATCGTCGTCATGAAGGACGGTCTCATCCAGCAGGTCGATACTCCTCAGACTCTTTACGACGCCCCCTGCAACATCTTCGTCGCGGGCTTCATAGGAACTCCTCAGATGAACTTCATCACCGGCAAGCTCGCCAAGAAGGGCGACGATGTCTTCTTCGAGTTTGAGGACAAGTCCCTCAAGCTTCCCGCCGAGAAAGCCAACGCTCCCGAACTCAAGGATTATATCGGCGAAGAGGTCATCGCCGGCATCCGTCCCGAAGCCATCCACGATGAGCCGATGTTCCTCAATTCGCTTCCCGAAGATGCCCAGTGTGACGCATACGTCGATCTCACCGAGCTTATGGGCGCCGAGATCCATCTGCATGTCGTTATCGGCGAGACAAACCTCGTCGCGAAGGTCTCCTCAAGATCCTCCTCGAGGGCAGGCGATACCATCAAGATCGCATTCGATCTCTCCAGGATGCACTTCTTCGACAAGGACACCGAGCGCTGCATAATCCACTGATCAGCGTCTGATCTACAAGGGGCTGTTAAAAAAGTCAGACTTTTTTAACAGCCCCTTTTGAGTTAATGAATCAATTGCTCCGAAAGGTTTTACCGCGTATGGAAATGACTCCCGAGAAGGAAATGAGAAGGGTGACGCTGAGTATCGGAGCAGCGTTTATCGCAAATCTGCTGCTTCTGATGCTGCTTCTGTCGCTGCCGTCTCTTATCACCGATATACTGACCGACGGAGGGGCCTTCGCGCTCACCGAAGGCGAATACGCCGCCGTGAGCACCGTCGAATCGGCTCTGTATATGCTTTCCTTCATGCTTCCGGTACTGCTGTTTCGGTTGATCACTCCGGGAGAGCTGAGAGAACCGATGAGACTCAGACCGGCGGGAGGTTTTGATTCGGTGCTCCTCATCTTCGCGGGCATAGGCACCGTTTTCGCCGCCGCCACGCTGAATGCCTGGTTCGTTTCCTTCGTCGATTTTTCACCGCTTTACAGGGAGGACGAGGCCCTGACTCCGGTCGGTATCGTCTGCGCATTTGTCGGAACGGCACTTGTCCCCGCGGTATGCGAGGAATTTCTCTACCGGGGATGCATACTGTCGAATCTGCTCCCCTACGGAAGGACGACTGCGATCGTCGGCTCGGCGCTGCTTTTCGCGCTGATGCACGGAAATTTCCAGCAGTATCTCTATACCTTCTGCGCGGGGCTTGTGCTCGGCCTTGCGTATACCGAAAGCGGTTCGATCTTCCCGCCGCTCTGTATCCATCTGGTTAACAATTTCATATCGGTCATTGAGGAGAAGATATATTATTCTGTTTCTTTCAGTAGCGATACCGTCCTTATCATCTTCGAGTCCGCCGTCTTCGCGGCGGGACTTGCCGCCCTCGCCTGGTACGTCTTCCGCAACGGGGGAAGACTCGGAAGAGGGAAAGAGTCGGCCGGAGGGATACCGGATCCGGCCCTGCCGGTGAGGCGGAGCTTTCTTTCGCCGGCGGCTGACCGGGTGAAGCTCTTCTTCTCGCCGACGGTGATCGTCGGGGCCTGCCTGTCGCTGACCGAGGCGATCGCGCTGGTCCTGATGGCTGTTTCATACTCATGAAGGCGAAGTTCGACCCGGCAAAGGATCAGGTCTTCATGGCGGAGGCCCTGAAGCTTGCCTCGGATTCGCAGGAGGCGGGCGAGATACCCGTCGGCGCCGTCGTCGTGAAGGACGGAATGATAATCGGACGGGGGATCAACCGGAGGGAATCCCGTAAGGATCCCGCCGGACACGCCGAGATCGCGGCGCTGCGCGAGGCGGCAGAATCGACCGGCGACTGGCGCCTTGACGGCTGCGCTCTCTACGTTACCCTCGAGCCCTGTCCCATGTGCGCCGGCGCGATCTGCCAGTCGAGGATCGAAAGAGTGGTATACGGTGCTCCCGATCCGTCTGCGGGCGCTTTCGGCGGGCGGTTTTCGCTGCCCGACGCCACCGGGACCGGCGGTCCGGCCCTGACGGGAGGAGTCTCGGTCGAGGCCTGCCGCGGTCTGCTCGACGCCTTTTTCGCCGGGCGGAGGAAGGCGGGCGTATCCCGCAGGCAGTCAAGGGAATTCTTCCTGCAGCACGCCGACACTCTGGCTCCGGCCCTGATCGGCTGCAGGCTTGTCAGAAGGAACAGGGAGACCGGGCAGCTGACGTCGGGCGTCATAACCGAGACAGAATGCTATCTCGGGACAGATGACACCGCCTGCCACGCCTCGAAGGGCATGACCGACCGCAACCGCGTCATGTGGTCGCGGGGAGGCACCCTATACGTCTATCTCTGCTACGGACTGCACAATATGCTCAATATAGTTTCGGGACCGAAGGGAGAGCCCGAGGCGGTCCTGATCAGGGGGATACTGCCCGACGGAGACCTTCCCGCCTCCCTCGGCGACGGTCCCGGAAAGCTCACCTCATTCCTCGGGATCGACCGGAGGCTCAACGGCTCGGATCTGATCCTCTCGGACGAGATATGGCTCGAGCTGCCCGGCGTCCCTGCCGCGCAGGATGAGATCGAGGCTCTTCCGAGAGTAGGCATAGGATACGCCTCGGAGGAAGACAGGGCGCGCCTCTGGCGGTT
>ONVJ01000078.1 GCA_900321265.1 uncultured Eubacteriales bacterium | reverse complement strand
TTCGAGGGCGTTCCGGCAAAGTACAGGTGAGGGGCGGAGTTTTTCCCGATCGGGAGACCGTTCACCGAAAACCCGGGCGTCAGAAATTCAGAAATAATATACCGGCAGGGCGAAAAGGAGGAGCCGCGACAAAGCTCTCCACACGTGCCCTGCCGGCATTTTTTGTTGAAACGCCGGCGGCGTTGTGGTATAATTGTATGAATTCAGCCGCCCGGTCTGACCGGGCTCGAGGTCATTATGAAACGCGTCCTTTCGTTTTTCAAAAAAGAACTTATGCTGACGCTGTCGCTGATCGCGGCAGCGGCGGCGATGATAATCACGCCTCCGTCTGCGAAACTCCTTTCCGACATCGACTGGAGGACACTGGGCGTCCTTTTTATGATGCTCTGCGTGCTTGAGGGATTCAAGCAGGAGAATCTCCTGCTGCCGCTCGTCAGGCTCACCGGGCGTATGAAGCGGATGACGTCGCTCTCTCTCTTTCTGATCTTCGGCGTCTTCTTCTCGTCGATGTTCGTGACGAACGACGTCTCGCTCATCATCTTCGTTCCGCTGACGATCATGCTCTTCAGGAGCGGCGGAAAGGAAAAGTATATCCTGCCGGTCATATCGATGGAGAACATCGCCGCGATCAGGGGCAGCCTGCTGACGCCCTTCGGAAGCCCGCAGAACATCTTCCTTTTCGGCCGGTCGGGCGTCGGCGCGGGCCACTTCATGCTGCATATGCTGCCGCTGGCGGCGATGTCGGCGGTGCTGCTCGTTGTCTTCGTCTTCTTTCTTTACCGGAAAGACCCGAAGGAGGAGACGGGCGCCGACGGGGCGTCGGGCGAATGGCAGCCGGATCGCCGGCGCTTCAGGATCGTCTACGCCGCACTTTTCCTGGTCGTCATCGCCGTCATCGTCACCCGTACCGCTTATTGGTATGTTGCACTCGGCGCCGTCGTAATATCGATCCTCGCCTTTGACCGGAGGCTCTTTCTCCGCGTCGATTACGTCCTCATCGCAACCTTCCTCTGCTTTTTCGTCTTTTCGTCGTCGATCGCGGCAAACGAAAAGATATCCGGCTTTCTGAAGGACGCCGTTGCCGGCAACGAATACTGGTGGGCGATCGGCCTTTCGCAGCTGATATCCAACGTTCCGGCGTCGATCGTCCTATATCCCTTTACCGAGAATTTCGCCGGCTTGATATACGGCGCCGACACCGCCGGGCTCTGCTCGCTCATCGGATCGCTGGCGTCGATCATCAACTACAGGATATACGTCAGGGAATATCCCGGGCGAGGGAAGGACTTCATAATCACCTTCACTCTCGTCAGCTGGGCCTTCTTCCTCATCGTCGTCATCCCCGGCCTGCTCTTGTCGGGCTGGAGCTTCTTCTGACGCCGCAGGCATCGCCGAACCTGCATGCAACTGCAGGAGCCGGCTGCGTTTTTTCGATTTTCATCTGTTCGGTAAAACAGTCTCTGAACTTAAAAAACCAGCTAAGCGAGTTTTATAACAAGCCTGAGAGCATTTGCTTGTAGCTATACCGCAGCATTTTTGCCTGTTATTCAGCAAAAATCCGACCGAAATGAGAAAAAACGCAATTTTCGGGCAGAATTTCCGGTATCCGGTTCGCAAATTTTGCCGGGATGTAAAAAACTGTTTTTTTTACCCTCCCGTTTTCCGAAATCAGTTGACAAACCCGCTGCAATATTTTATAATATCATTGAAATAATGTTGGATTGGAAGGAGCCGCTCCCGATATGAAAAAGAAAAAGCTTCCGATCGCGGCGCTTTTGCTTGCCGCCATTTTTGCGCTCACAGCACTTTCAAGCTGCGGGGGAGGGACGGTCGATCCACCTGTGACCGGCGCCGGCACGACGGCGAAGACTCCCGAGGCCACTTCAGCGACTCTGCCTGAGACCGAGCCTCAGACCGAGCACGTCCACACGCCCAAGGCGGAATACACCGTGGACAGAGAGCCCACCTGCAGAGAGGCGGGAAGTCAGTCTTATCACTGCAGCGTATGCGGCAAGTCGATCCCCGGGACCGAAGTTGAGATCCCCGCAGATCCGTCGATGCACGTCGTATATGAATGGGACGAGACGCCGGCCTCATTCTGGAAGAAGGGAAGCCGCGAAGGGGAATGCCGCGTCTGCGGAGAGAAGATCACCGAAGAGCTTGAGATGACATCTCCCCTCGTCTATGTTTCGACCTGGGAGGCCGGCGAACGCGCAACCGCCTCATATGTCAGCGGCACTCAGATCATGCTGAGACAAAAACTGAATGAGATGAACGATTCCTGGGTTCCTTTCTACCCCACCGGAGAATATCCCGAAGGGAACGATCTTCTCGTAGAATTCTCGCTCCTCTGGAACGAAACGCTGAAGAACGTCGGCGACGTCCTGACCGTGATGCACATCGAGGACTACAATCTCTTCAATATTTCGCTGACCGACGGAGCGATCACCTCGCGCGAGAGGCCGGGAGACGTCTATCTCTACCCGACCGCGGCTGATATCGCGGTCGATCCGTCTCTCAAAGCCGTCCCGATCGGCGAGTACGGCTGGCACCGGATCGGCGTGAGGATCCATCAGGACGCCGAGGTCGTCGGCGGAGAGCTGAAGAAGAGCTATATCGCTACTCTGTATCTCGACGGAGTGATGGTGCTGCAGGTCGACAAGAGCGTATGGGTCTTCGAGGGAGATTACGGCAAGGGCCGCACCGTCTCAGACGCGTCGCTCTACAGGGTGGAATACTCGGCAGGCGAGATCGCCTACTACGAAAACATGCTTCACAACGAAGTGAGGATCAGCCACGAGGATTTCTTCAAATCGGGCGATCCGGCGTATCTCGTCATAGCAGATATCTTCATTACCAGAGGACAGGATTTCGTTGAGGACGTCAGAGAAATCGTCACTCCAGAATACGCCCCCGACTTCGCGGTTACCGAGACGGTGAATCTTCCCGCCTTGCGCTACTTCGGGGACTGAACGGCAGGCGATAGATTCTTTATTCGCAGATTAATCAGGAGTTATACAAACATGAAAAAAATAGCGTTTGCGGCGATATTGCTCGCGCTGCTTCTGACATTTGCATCCTGCGGCAAAGTCGCTTTCGAGCTCCTGCCCGCTTCTGACGGAAATACTTCCGAAGAAAGCACTTC
>ONVJ01000293.1 GCA_900321265.1 uncultured Eubacteriales bacterium | reverse complement strand
GGCGATTATATCGACGCCGAAACAGAAAACGGCGACCTTATGAACGACACCGTTTTCAGGAGGAACTCGATCGTCGAGGAGAAATACAAGATCGTCATCGATTCAAAGACCGCTCCCTCGCCATATCAGACGCTGGACAAGGATATCGCTGGAGGTGTCTGTGACTATGACCTCATTCTTGACCGGAGGGCGGATCTCGCCGGAACATCGGTATCGGGTCTGCTCTATGATTTCAACAGCATCGATATCGACTATACCCGTCCCTGGTGGGACAACAACGCGCAGGGGTATGCCATCAAAGGACGTCTTTTCCTCATGGCGAACGACGTCGACACCGGTGTGATCTCGGGAGCCCGTTTCCTTTACTTCAACAGGGGACTGATCGACTCCTTCCATCTCGAAGATCCGTATGAGCTCGTCAAAGCCAACGAATGGACTCTTGAAAAATTCCTGACGCTGGTTAAGGGAGCTCACTCTGACAGCATCAGCGGAGGTATCGGGATCTACGGTCTGCTCAGAGAGACCGGGAGCAGCAACGGAAACCACATGCATTTTCTTGTCGGATGCGGCGTGCAGTCCACCGAAACCGATCCCGACGGAAATCTCAGGCAGGCGATCGGCGACAAGACCGAAAAGATATCCGATATTTTCGATCAGCTCAGACCGGTGCTCACCGATACCTCTCTTTGCATGACATACGATGAGGTTAACGAGCGCTTTACCGAGGGCAGCTATTCCAGCAAGTGGTACCGCGGACGCGGGGCGTTTGCCGCCGGGCATTTCCTCTTTATTCAGAACGGAATGGACGTATCTGTCGAGATATCCGACATGACCGACAGATACGGAGTCGTCCCGAACCCGAAATACAACAGTGATCAGGAAAACTATTATCACAAGGTGGACAGGTTCTCGGCGATCTGGGGCATCCCGAACACGCCCGACAGGATCGATTTCGACCGGCTTGAGAAGGTCTTCGACTACTGGGCATATGTCTCGAGCGAGACCGTTATGCCGGCTTATTACGAAGTCACGATCAAGACCCGCAGGTTCTCCGACCCGGTGGCCTCGGAAATGATCGATATAGTTAAAGGCTCGCTCGTATATGACGCAGGCGACATCTACGGGCTCAACATCCTGGGCACGCTCGACAGCGCCTTCGTTTCGGGGAATGTCGGAAGCGCTCTCAACGCTCAGTATCTGAAGACAATAGACGTTTCGATAAAGTCTATAGTATCCTCGATCGAGAGCAAGTACGGGGGCTGAGCCGGCACCGTCTGACCGGGGAAGGGAACACTGCCTGTCCTTTTCAGGATTCTAAAACTAAATTTTTGCCTGATTGGTATTGCGGGGTTGTTAAAATGCTCGTGCCTCGAGTATTTAACAGCCCCTTTTCTTTCTTCCGACTGGCTTCCTGAAGAGGTTTTTATGAATTTTTAAAATATTAAAAAAAATATTGACAATTGAATTGCAAAGTAGTATAATAACAAATTGCATTACAATCGACTACTATGCCGAAAAATATTGAAAGGCGCTTCCGAAGGACCAAAAAAGCCCTGCGTTTTTCAGCTTTCCGGCCGCGAAATCCGCCCGCGCGCATATTATATTGAATGGAGTAAAAAGGTAGATGTTCAATGTGACAGACCAGAAACTCGGTCAGAACACGAGAAAGAGCTTCTCGAAAACCCGCGCTACTCTCGAAATCCCGAATCTCATCGAGGTCCAGACCAAATCATTCGAATGGTTCCTCAACGAAGGTTTCGACGAAGTCCTGAGAGACGTGTCTCCGATCAGGGATCATTCGGGAAATTATGAGATCGAATTTCTTTCGCACTCGATCGACAGGAGCCTCATCAAGTATCCGGTCGAGGAATGCAAGGAGAGAGACGTCAACTACGCGGCTCCCCTGAAGGTCAAGGTCAGACTTCACAACAATTCGACCGGCGAGGTCAAGGAGACCAATATCGTCATGGGCGATTTCCCGCTCATGACCGAGAACGGCACCTTTGTCATCAACGGAGCGGAAAGGGTAATCGTTTCGCAGATCATCAGGTCTCCCGGAATGTATTATTCCTCGGATATAGACAAATCCGGAAAAAGGATTTTCGCCGGACAGGTCATTCCCTATCGCGGCGCCTGGATAGAATACGAGATCGACTGCAACGATATCGTCTGGGTAAAGATCGACAAGAACCGCAAGCTCCCGATCACTATGTTCATCAGGGCTCTCGGCATGATCGATTCGAACGGCGAAAAGGCCGAGCTCGACTCGCTGAAGGAGATATGCGACGCCCTCGGGGACGACCCGAGGTTCAAGGTCACGCTTGAAAAGGACGAATCGAAGCTCTCCGCCGACAACCGCGGGACCTCCGCTTCGGTCGAATCGCTGCGCGAGATCTACCGCAGGCTCCGTCCCGGCGATCCGCCGCAGGTCGAGGCTGCCGTAACCCTCATCAAGAACCTTTTCTTCGATCCCAAGCGCTATGACATCGCTCCCGTCGGAAGATACAAGTTCGACAAGAAGATGGGCATCGCCGCGAGGATCGCGGGACGCACTCTTGCGAAGGACGTCGTCGACACCGAGACCGGAGAGGTCCTCTACAACGCCGGCTCCTACATCAACGAGGAGGACGCCCGCGCGATCGAGATGCGCGCGATCAACGAGGTCGAGGTCGAGGTCGCCGACGGAAGGCCCTTCAAGGTCATTTCCAACTGCACCTGCTGGCCCGAGGCGATAATCGGAGAGGATCTCCGCGACTGCGGCGTCAGGGAAAAGGTGCGCACCGACGTCCTCCGGAGCATCATAGCCGAGGCCGAAGGGGATATCGACGCGATCAAGGCCGCCGTCAAGACCCGCATCGCCGAGCTCTGCCCGAAGAATATCACCAAGGAAGACATCTTCGGCACGATCAACTACCTGCTCGGACTCGCTTATGATATAGGAAAGGTCGACGATATAGACCACCTCGGGAACCGCCGCATCAGATCGGTCGGAGAACAGCTCCAGAATCAGATCAGGATCGGCTTTTCAAAGATGGACAAGGTCATCCGCGAGAGGATGACGACCTCCGACGCCGAAAAGCTCACCCCGCAGGTCCTTATCAACGTCAGACCGGTCGCGACCGTTATCCGCGAGTTCTTCGGTTCCTCTCAGCTGTCTCAGTTCATGGATCAGGCGAACCCGCTGTCAGAGCTTACTCACAAGAGACGTCTCTCGGCGCTCGGTCCGGGCGGACTTTCCCGCGACCGCGCCTCCTTCGACGTCCGTGACGTTCACTATACCCATTACGGCCGCATGTGCCCGATCGAGACCCCCGAAGGTCCGAACATCGGTCTTATCTCATATCTCGCGACCTATGCCCGCATTAGCGATTACGGCTTCATAGAGGCTCCCTACCGCAAGGTGATCCATACGACCGCCGAGGACGGCAGTGTCATCACCACCGTTTCCGACGAGATCGAGTATATGACCGCCGACGTCGAGGACAACTACATCATCGCCCAGGCAAACGAACCGATAGACGACGAGGGGCACTTCATCAACTCGAAGGTAACCGCCCACGAGAGAGGGGAATTCAAGGAATTCCTTCCCTCCGAGATCAACTATATGGACGTTTCCCCGAAGATGGTTGTTTCGGCTGCCACCGCCATGATCCCCTTCCTTGAGAACGACGACAACTCGCGTGCTCTGATGGGATCGAACATGCAGAAGCAGGCGGTCCCGCTCATGGTGACCGATTCTCCCATAGTCGGCACCGGAATGGAGTACAAGGTAGCGGTCGACTCGGGCGTCACGGTGACCTGCCGCAAGCCCGGCACCGTCACCCACGTTGAGAGCCAGAAGATCGTCGTCGCCTGCGACGACGGTACCACCGAGACCTATCCGCTTCTCAAGTTCAAGCGGACGAACCAGGGCACCTGCCACAACCAGAGGCCCATCGTCGTGCTCGGCGACAGAGTCGAGGCCGGACAGGTAATCGCCGACGGCCCCGCCACCTCCAACGGCGAGCTCGCCCTCGGAAAGAACGCCCTTATCGGCTTTATGACCTGGGAGGGCTACAACTACGAGGACGCCGTTCTTCTGAACGAAAACCTCGTCCGCAACGACGTTTACACATCGCTTCATATAGAAGTATATACACATGAGGCCAGATCCACGAAGCTCGGAGATGAGGAGATCACCCGCGAGCTGCCTCAGGTCGGCGAGGACGCCCTCAAGAACCTGGACGAGGACGGCATCGTCATAGTCGGTACCGAGGTCCACGCCGGGGACATCCTGGTCGGCAAGGTCACCCCCAAGGGCGAGACCGACCTCACCCCCGAAGAGCGCCTTCTCAGAGCGATCTTCGGCGAAAAGACGAAGGAGACGCGCAACACCTCTCTCGTGCTTCCGCACGGCGAATCGGGAGTCGTTGTCGCGGTCCGCGTATTCACCCGCGAGAATTATCCGCAGATCCCCACCGGAGTCAACAAGATCGTCCACGTCTATGTCGCCCAGAAGAGAAAGATCTCTGTCGGAGACAAGATGGCCGGACGTCACGGAAACAAGGGCGTCGTATCCCGCATCCTCCCGCCCGAGGACATGCCCTTCCTGCCCGACGGAACTCCCCTTGACATCGTTCTCAACCCGCTCGGCGTTCCTTCCCGTATGAACATCGGTCAGGTGCTTGAGGTCCACCTCGGCATCGCGGCAAAGAAGCTCGGCTGGAAGATCATGACGCCGGTCTTCGACGGCGCGAACGAGAGGGACATCCTCGAGTGCATGAAGGCGGCCGATCTCTGGAGAGACGTATTCCCCGGAGAAAACGTCGAAGGCAAGGAGACCCGCGAGATAGTCGACGAAAAGACGGGTGAGACGATCCGTCAGGTCATCGACGGCAAGACCAAGCTTTACGACGGCCGTACCGGTGAGCCCTTCGACAACCCTGTCACCGTCGGCATCATGTACTACCTCAAGCTTCACCACCTTGTCGACGACAAAATCCACGCCCGCTCGAACGGTCCCTACTCGCTGGTCACACAGCAGCCTCTCGGAGGCAAGGCCCAG
>ONVJ01000189.1 GCA_900321265.1 uncultured Eubacteriales bacterium | reverse complement strand
GTTTTCAATGCGCGACTCTGAGCACGAATACCTCTTCCATCAGGGGACGGATTTCAGGGCCTACGAGTATATGGGCTCCCACTCCGCGGGCGACGGGACGGCCGTCTTCAGGGTCTGGGCCCCGAACGCGGCCGATGTCGCGGTCTGCGGCGATTTCTGCTCCTGGGACGCCTCGCGGGCGATCCTGATGAAGAGGATCACCGAAGGCGGCGTCTGGGAGGCGCGGACCGGCCTTATCGAAGAGGGTTCAAGGTACAAATACCTGATAAAGGCCTCCGACGGCCGTCTGCTCTGGAAATCCGATCCCTATTCGGTCCGCCTCGACTCGCCTCCCGAGTGCGCGTCGGTCCTCGGAAGGATGCCTTCCGACTACCCCTGGACCGATTCGGGCTGGATGGCAACGCGTCCGTCCGCCCGGGACTTTTCGCGCCCGCTGAACATATACGAGCTTCACGCCGGCTCCTGGCTCAGGGGAGAGAACGGCAGATACCTGACATGGGGGGAGCTCGCGACCGAGCTCGCGCCCTACGTGAAGGCGATGGGATACACCCACGTCGAGCTGCTACCGGTATCCGAGCATCCCTTCGACGGCTCCTGGGGATACCAGGTCGGAGGGTTTTTCGCCCCGACGTCGAGGTTCGGCTCGGCGCGCGATTTCTGCGGGTTCGTCGAATCGATGCACAACGCCGGGATCGGCGTCATCCTCGACTGGGTTCCCGCCCATTTCCCGAAGGACGCTTTCGGCCTCTGCGAGTTCGACGGGAAGCCCCTTTACGAATACCAGGGGAAGGACCGGATGGAGCACGAGGGCTGGGGCACGAGGTGCTTCGACGTCGGCAGGAACGAGGTCGAATCCTTCCTTGTCTCCAACGCCGTATACTGGGCGGAGATCTATCACGCCGACGGCCTGAGAGTCGACGCCGTCGCGTCGATGCTCTATCTTGATTTTGACAGACGTCCGGGCGAGTGGATACCGAACATATACGGCGACAACCGCAATCTCGAGGCGACCGCCTTCTTCGGAAAGCTGAATTCATACATGAAGGCAAACTATCCGCACGTCATGATGATCGCCGAGGAGTCCTCCGCCTGGGGCGGGGTGACGGCCGATCCGCCGGAAGGTCTGGGATTCTCACACAAGTGGAACATGGGCTGGATGAACGACGCTCTGAGCTACAAGTCGGAGCCTCCCGCCTCCAGGAAGGATCATCACGACAGGCTCACCTTCCCGGTATGCTATTCCTTCGGGGAGAGATATATCCTTCCGGTCTCCCACGACGAGGTCGTGCACGGGAAGAAGTCTCTGCTTGACCGCTCGCCACTCGGATACGACGAAAAGTTTGCCGACACCCGCGCCTTCTTCGTCTGGATGATGACATTCCCGGGCAAGAAGCTGAGCTTCATGGGCAACGAGATCGGGCAGTTCGCCGAGTGGAAGTACGACGGTCAGACCGAATGGTTCCTCACCGCCTACGACAGGCATTATCAGATGCAGAGATTCGTCTCGGATCTGAATCACTTCTACCTCGCCTCTCCCGAGCTCTGGGAGAGGGACGGCGACCCCGGCGGGTTCGAATGGACCGACGCCGACAACAGCGAGGGAGGGGTCGTCTGCTACCTGCGGACGGCGTCGGGGAGCGGAAGGCTGCTTGTTGTCATAAACTTCTCGGGAAACGAATACCCCTTCTTCAACGCCGGAGTGCCCGGGGCGCACCGCCGCTGGGAGCGCGTATTTTCGACCGAAGCTCCCGGATACGGAGGCTCGGGAGGAGGTTCGGACGGGGTGACGGAATCGATCCCGGTCGCCGCCGGCAAATGCGGCAGCTCGCTCCGGGTTTCGCTTCCGCCCTTTTCGGGGCAGATATTCAGGCTTCTCCCCCGGAAAAGCAGAAAAAGGAAGACGGCCACCTGACTCCGGACCGCCGGAGCCTGAGCACAGAACAGTAAATATATAACATTGGATCCAGGACAGTCAAAGGACAATAATAATTCAACTATCGGGCAGACGCCGGTTATACATCAAAAGGGGAATAAAGGATGATGCTAAGAAAGAAGGAGTGCGTCGCCATGCTGCTTGCCGGAGGGCAGGGAAGCAGGCTTTACGCGCTCACCTCAAAAATCGCCAAGCCCGCCGTCCCGTTCGGCGGAAAATACCGGATCATAGATTTTACCCTTTCGAACTGCGTGAACTCGGGGATCGACACGGTCGGAGTGCTTACCCAGTACCAGCCGCTCATTCTGAACGATTATATCGGGAACGGTCTTCCCTGGGATCTCGACCGGATGTTCGGCGGCGTCAAGATCCTTCCGCCCTATCAGGGCAGGACGGGCGCCGACTGGTATTCGGGAACGGCGAACGCGATCTACCAGAACACCGAGTTCATAGAACGCTACGACCCCGAATACGTGCTCGTGCTCTCGGGCGATCACATCTACCGGATGGATTACTCGAAGATGCTCGATTTCCACAAAAAGAAGAATGCCGACTGCACCATAGCAGTCATCGACGTTCCGATCGAGGAGGCCTCCCGATTCGGGATCATGACCGCCGACGAGGACGGCAGGATAACGAAATTCACCGAAAAGCCGGCAAATCCCGACAGCACCAAGGCGTCGATGGGCATATACATCTTTACGAAGAAGAAGCTCTTTGACTATCTCGAGGCCGACGCCGCCGATCCGAAGTCTTCGAACGACTTCGGGAAGAACATAATACCGTCGATGCTCGGCTCGGGCGAGCGGATGTTCGCCTATCCCTTCGAGGGCTACTGGAGGGACGTGGGGACCGTCGCGTCGCTCTGGGGCGCGAACATGGACCTTCTCGGACCGGATCCGGTGCTCAGGCTCAAGGATCCCTCCTGGAAGATATATTCGAGGCATGACGTTTCGGCGCCGCATTTCGTCGGAAAGACGGCAAGGATAGTCGACTCGTCGGTGACCGACGGATGCGACATCGAAGGAGAGGTCAGGCACTCGGTCCTCGGCCCCGACGTCACCGTCGAGCCCGG
>ONVJ01000215.1 GCA_900321265.1 uncultured Eubacteriales bacterium | reverse complement strand
TGGCAGGTGAAGAAGATCGACTGCACCCCGTTCTCCGCCAGCTTTCCCATCATCGACAGAAGCCCGGCCGCCCTGTCGTCGTCAAGCTGCGACGCCGATTCGTCAAGCAGCAGCGGCGGAGGCGATCCGCGGAAGAGGAGCTCGGCAAGCGCGAGCCTGAAGGAGAGGTAGCAGATATCCTTCGTGCCTCCGCTCAGATACTGCACCGGCTTTGTGCCCGAATCTGTTGAGACCTCGACCGCGAAGTTCTCCCCGAAGCCGATCTCGGTGTATCTTCCGCCCGACAGAAGCGAGAGTATCTCGCCGCAGCGCTTTCTGAGCCGCGGGGTTATGCTCTTTTTAAGCGCTTTCTCGGCATTCTCGATCGATTCTGACGCCAACAGCAGTGCGTCGCGTTTCCTTTTCGCCAGATCGAGCGTCTCGTCGGCCGCGTCGAGCTCCAGCGCCAGCTTTGCGGGGTTTTCATATATATGCTCGGCGATCGCGAGATTCTTTTCGTCCTCCGCCAGCTTTCTCGAAGCCGATTCAAGCTGCGCGGCGACCGAATCCCTTTCGAATCTCAGCTGTGCCGGATTCGCGTCTCTGAGGAAGGCGATCATTTCGGCGCTCAGCCTCGAGCGTATCTCGGATTCGCTGAAGCCGGCGAGCGATCCGGCCGCGGTCCTCACAGCATCGGTGAATCTTTCCTTTTCCGCGAGGATCTTTTCATGTTTCGAGACGGTCTCGGCCGCCGCTGTCGCCGATTCGGCAAGCAGCTCTCCGGGATCGCGTCCGGCGTTTTCCGCCTCCGTTGCGGTATTATCCTGCCCGGTCATTTCCGAGGGATCCGGTCCCTGTCCGGCAGGCGTTTCCTCTTGTCTTTCGCCGAAGCCGAAGGCGGCGAGCGCGGATTCGCACTCGCGTCTCAGCTCTTCGTTCTCGCTCCGTGCGGCCTCGAGCTCGGCGCTGACGAGGCCGAGAGCGCGGCTGTGTTCGTCGCGAAGGGCCTTTTCAGCCTCGCATTCCGCCGCGTAGGCGGCAAAGCCGTCGACGTTCTCCCGCCTGTTCGGGGTCACGGCGTATCCGAAGCGCGCGAGCGCGACGGCCGCCTTCTTTTTCTTTCCCGAGGCCGAGATCATGAACATGACTCCGGCGATCACGGCTGCGATCCCCGCGACGGTGAGCGACCAGGACAGAGGTCCGCCGAGCGCCGGGAAGGGCTTTCCGGGCTTCAGGAAATAGAGAAGCAGCGAGCCTGCGGCGACCGCAGCTCCGATCACTGCGAGTACTATGCCGAGGGCCAGCCTTTTTCCGGCCGCCGACATCTGTCTGCCGTATTCGCCGGTCACGGCGTCGGCCCCGCCGGCTGCCGCGATGCTGTCGGCAGCTTCGGCACGGGCGGTGTCGCCCGCCGGCGCCGCAGCCGTTTCGGCCGCTTTCGCCCTGACCGCGGCGAGTCCGCTTTCGCTCAGCGCGAGCTTCCTGCCGAGGGCGTCGAGCCGTTCGACATATTCGCGGTCGGGCAGCCGTCCGTCCTTCCCTTTTTCCTCTGTCAGCGCTTTTTCGTCGGCCTCGATCGACGCCAGCCGTTCCTCGGCCGCGTGAAGCAGCTCGAACCTGGTGAGTGTCTGGTAAGACTCGTATGCCGAGCAGGCGTTTTTCGCGCTGTCGAGTTTATATCTGAGGTCGGAGGTCACCTTTCTGTATTTGTCTACCGTCGCCCTCAGCGAAAGAATGCCGGCGGAATTGCTTTCGGCCTCTTTGAGCCGCCCGGCCAGCTGCTCGCGCTCCCTTGTGAGCCTCGCGATCTTTCCGTCGTTTCCGCCGCCGCGCAGAGGCATGAGAGACAGCCTCGCGGCGTTGATCTTTTTGAGAGCCCGGGAGGTGTTGACCGTTTCATCCGCCGAGAGCAGGATGTTTTCAAGCGACGAGCCGATGTCGCCCCCGGCGATGCGTCCGGCGGAGAGTTGCCTGACGGCCGATGCGCTTTCGAACACCTGCTGCGGGACGCCGAGGAAGACCTCCGATGGGCTCATGCCGCGGAAGACCTCGGTGCCGAGATCGAGGTCGGTTATCTGGCAGGTCTCGGTGAGCGAGCTCTGCGCTCCCGAAAGGATGCTGTTGCGGTAAATACGGTACCTGCCCCCGTTTGATTCGATCTCCATTATCCCCGACGCTCTTCCGCCGGTCCAGCTCAGCGCGCGGGAGCGTTCGGTGATCCCCTCTCCCTTTTTGGCGGGGAGACCGTAGAAGATGAAGCTGATAAAGGACATGACGGTGCTTTTGCCCGACTCGTTCCCGCCCCTGACCAGGGTGATGCCGTCTTCAGGCATGATGAGCAGGTCCTTCAGACCGCCGAATTCGTATATGAATATTTTTTGGATCTTCATTTGTCAGCCCTCCTGAGCGAAGGGTTTGTTGTCGAGGGCGAGCAGCCCGATCCTGAGTGCGTCGGCGGCAGTTCTTCTGGTCTCGGGATCGTCGGAGGTGAGCTTTGGCAGCAGTATCCTGTAGAATTCTCCCCTGAGCGAAATGTCGTTTTCAAGGTATGCCCCTCCGAATACCGGTACCGTGTCGTCGCGGACCCGCAGCGAGATCTCCGAAGGCAGCCCGGCGAGCCTGACTATCGAGTCGGTATCGGGGATATATGAGGGACTGACCGCGCCGGTCAGCGTCACCGACACCGATATCCCTCCCGGCTGGGCCGGGATATCCGCCTTCTCTATCGCCCCGGCGACCGCGGCCGCCGCCTCGGCGTCTGATCCGATCCCCGTAATATCCGAAACGATCGATTCGTATCTGCGGAAGCCGGTCGGGATCTCTTCAATCTCAGCGTTTCCGGGGTAGACCGATACGTAAAGCACCCTTCCCTGCCCCGGCTCGTCCCATCCGCGCCCCTGCGGGAAGCCCGAATAGGAGACGAGCGTCCTTCCTGCCTTTACTGCGTCGGGAGGCCGGTGGATATGGCCGAGCGCGGCGTATTCGAAGCCCGCAGCCTCGATGAGCGACAGCGGAAGCGGGCAGTATCTTGAGATCGGATCGGCTGTGTCGGCGTGGGCGCACAGGAGGTTGATCCTTCCGGGGACCGGCGAAAAGCCCGGGCCGAGAGGGCAGTCGTCAAGCCTCTGCGAGGTGAAAGCCCAGCCCCAGACGGTGAGGGGCTCTCCCGAGACTTCGCAGTCGAAGCGCTCAAGCATCGGGGTTTTAAAGATAAAGACGTTCTCCGGCCAGGCGCCGGCTGTCCAGAGGCTGCCGGGCGCGTAGGGGTCGTGGTTTCCGGGGGCGATGAAGACCGGACCCGGGAAACCGCCCAGAGATTTTTTTACCATGTCAAGCGTGTCGGGGGAGACGAAGCCCTGATCGAAGAGATCGCCGCTTATCAGGACGGCGCCGCATTCCTCGCCGGCGTCGGAGATTATCTTCTCAAACAGTACGGCAAGCAGGGCCCTCATCTTTTCGCTTTCCTGGACCGGCAGTCCGGAAAAGGGGGAGTCGAGATGCATGTCCCCCATGTGAAGAAATTTTATCATCGAAACCTGCCTTTCACGTTCAGGTCGCCGACGCCCCGGCGGAGGAAAGGAATCTCAAAAATCCCTCTCTTCCCTCGGCGTCGTTTTTGAAGACTCCCGAATCCTC
>ONVJ01000291.1 GCA_900321265.1 uncultured Eubacteriales bacterium | reverse complement strand
GCCGACGTTTTGTCGGGTATGTTCTCCGTGCCCCTGCCCCATTCGGGACGGCACCAGTAGTTAGAGTGGTTTCTGATCGCGCAGAAGTCGAAGTCCCCCGAGACGCCGGTGACGATCGTTACCCCTCGGTCGGGATCGAGCGGTCTGCCGCCGGTCTCCGAGGGTTTGACGTCCGCAAAGACCGCCTCGCCGCGGGCGAGAGGGTGCCTGACCGCCGACCCGGCGGGAAGCGGGATCCTTTCGTACGAGCCTTCCGCGGGGATATCTGCGTATGCTTTCGGTCCGGGAATCATTTTAATTGACTATCCTGCCCTCAAACAGGACGGTTCTTTCACCGTTGCTTTCGGCGCAGATGAAGAAGGCGAAAGGACGGTCGGCGGTGAAGTCCACCGGCTTTTTGGGCACCTCGACAGCGGTCGTCTCTCCGACCATTATCGCGGTGACAGCGGCCGCCTCGACGCCGTCCTTGTCGAGCTTCAGCTTCGTTTTCTGAATTATGTCGCTGACGTAGAGGTTGCCGTCGAGCTTTTCAAGCTCGAACATGCCCGAAAGATCGGAGGCGTTTTTGTCGAAAACGAGATTGACTCCGGCGTCCTTAAGGAAGCCGACGAATTCGCCGTCTGTAAAATTCGTCTCGACGTCGAGCTCGGGAATCGTTATCCTTGTCTCGGTGTATTTTGCCTTGCCGAGCTTGTCGAAGACTCCGTCGGTGTCGCCGAGGACGAAGACCATCCTCACGCCGCCCGTCATCGCCACCGAGACGAGCTCGGTCTTTTCGTCCCTGTAGTAGGGGACCGACTGCCGGGAGGTAATGAAGGATTTTTTCACCTTCGATCCGTCATAGGCGGTGAAGGTGTCGACCGAATAGCTCTGTGCGAAGGCCTTTGCCCAGCTGTCCTTGAAATAAAGGGCGTTCATGAGTATGACGGCGAGCTCACTCGTATCGTAAGTGTCGGGGAGCAGGCGCGGGATCATTCCCTCGGTCTTTTTATTTGCCCAGTCGTTGACTCTGCCGATGACGTCTGAGCGTGTGAAGGTGAAGAATTCCGACGAGTAGTCTGTTGAGATCTTTGACGAATATGAGGGCCTGAAGTCGACGGGTATAAGCTCGGAGCTCCGCCAGACCGAATTGGCGACGCGGAGCGCCCTGAAGGGCTCGGGCGTTCCTTTCGGGATCCATCCTGCGGCCAGATCCTTTTTGAACTGCGCTATTTCGCTCTCAAGTCCGGCGTCGTATTTCTTCGAGAATTCCGAGAACGCCCTGAGCTGATCTGTCAGATCGTCCTCGCTCCGCATGCCGAGAGCCGAGAGCAGCTCGGCCTTCGTGTCTCCCGACGCGCCGGCGGTAAGGAGCGCGAGCGCGTATTTGAAGGAGAGAGGAGAGGCCATCCAGTTCTTTTTTCCGTCTGTCACGGATGCGATATACTTATCGAGGTTAGAGTCGAAATCCCCGAAACTCGCGAAGGAAAGGCGGACGGGCGCCGCAGGCTGGGTGTGAGATACCGGGGATGTGCCGGCACCGGGATCAGGAATATTCCACAGGCTGCCGGAGGGATCGGATGAGAGAGCGACCGGATATGAATAGCAGAACCGGGCTCCCGTCAGTTTGCCGAAGAAGTATTTGTTCGAGGCTGCCTCGCACATGATATAAAGGCGGCCGCCCGATGGTATGATCTCCTCAGACATCGGCGGAGCCTTTACCGTTTCGAGAATCGAATCGGAATCAAGCTCGAAGATCGGCAGCGTCAGGCCGAAGATGTCGAAGGTCCTGCCGCGGTCGGCGAGCTCGGCGCTGTAGGAGTTAATATGCGAGAAGCTGAGACCCGATGAGCAGGATACGAAGACCCGGCTCCCGTAAAAGCAGAGCCCCTGAACGATATCGGGAAGCGAGATCGCCGCGGAAGGGACGGGTGAAAGACCGAAAACGGCGTCTTCCGCGTCTGAAAAGGCATACGCGAGGGCGATGCCGCCGTGCTTTTCGCCCGACTCGGTCACCGTCTTATGGGTGTCGGGGGTCTTGTATCCCTCCTCCTTGTAGTATTCACCGACCCAGAGACGGTCGCCGTCGGTGGCGGTGAAGGAGACTCTAATCTTGTCGTCGTCGGTCTTTGTGTCGAACTGACCGAGACACCTCACGCTTCCGCCTTCCCCGGCGGCCGCGATCTCTGAATAGTCGAAGACGTAGACGCAGCCCTTCGAGCTGCCTGCCAGATATACGTATTTTCCGTGCTGTGTCAGTCCGCCGGCGTGTCCGGTGAAGGGATTTCCTTCGGTATCGGCGAGCATCGCCGACGCTTTAAGTTCGCCGTCAGGACCGAGGACGTATACCGGCGACGAGTGGTCCGAGCTGTCCCAGTATCCGCAGACGAGGATGTTACCGTCATCCTCGCTGACGGCGATGCCCTGCGGGATGAAGCCCTTGTCGATATCGGGTATTTTGAATTCTTTTTCCGCCTGGCGGTAGAATCCCGCGACGGGCAGCCTCATGCAGAGGATGAAGCCGACAATGACGGCGGCAAGCAGCCCGACTACGGCGCAGATGACGATGAGGAGCACCGGAGGTCTCTTTCCGCTTTTTTTATTGTTTATCTCACTTTTCTGTTTTGTCTTCATTGTTTTTCTCCTTGCCGTGGTCGGGTTGTGAGCGGGAGCCTGAGTTCTTCCTCCGGCGTTCCGAGCTGATGTAAAGGAAGATCGCGGGGAT
>ONVJ01000140.1 GCA_900321265.1 uncultured Eubacteriales bacterium | reverse complement strand
CACCGCGAAGGACAAGGGGACCGGCCGCGAGCAGCACATCACCATCACCAGCTCGACCAACATGAGCAAGGAGGACATCGACAAGGCGGTCCGCGAGGCAGAGAAGTACGCCGAAGAGGACAAGAAGCTGAAAGAGGCGGTCGAGGCGAAGAACAACGCCGAGAACATGATCTTCCAGTCTGAAAAGACGCTTGAAGAGATCAAGGACAAGGTCTCCGAGAGCGATACAGCCGATGTGAAGGCCGCGGTCGAAAAGCTCAAAAAGACCGTCGAGAGCGGAGACACCGAGGCTATAAAGGCCGATACCGATGAGCTCCAGAAGGCCTTCGCGAAGCTCTCCGAGAAGCTCTACGCCCAGGGCGGCGCCCAGGGCGGCGGAGATCCCGGAGCCGGAAACGGCGGCCAGGGCGGCGACGGCTTCTACAACGCCAGCTACGAGGACAAGTCGGGCAACTGAACCCGTTAAAGAAGACCGGGCTGCCGCGGTGATCCGCGGCAGCCTGCAGGAGTTTTTAAAGAACAAGAGGTAGGAAGCTTCAATGGCTGACAGCGAAAAAAGAGATCTATACGAAGTGCTGGGAGTCGGCAGGGACGCCGACGACGCGGCGATAAAAAAAGCATACAGGACGCTGGCCAAGAAGTACCACCCCGACCTCAACCCCGGCGATCCGACCGCCGAAGCAAAATTCAAAGAGGTCAACGACGCCTATTCGATCCTCTCCGACCCTCAGAAGAAGGCCGCCTACGACCAGTACGGTCACGCCGCCTTTGAACAGGGCGGAGCCGGAGGAGCGGGAGCCGGTTTCGGCGGGTTCGCGGATTTCGGTGATCTGGGAGATCTGGGCAACATATTCGGTTCCTTCTTCGGAGGCGGCTTCGGCGGAGGGACATCTACCCGCAGAAACGGTCCGAGAAGGGGAGACGACATCGGAGCTTCGGTGAGGATCAGCTTCGAGGAGGCAGCGTTCGGAGTCAAAAAGGACGTAAGATTCAGCCGTGTGGGAGTCTGTCAGAAATGCTCCGGGACGGGTTCGGCCGACGGAAAGACAGAGACATGCTCGGCCTGCGGCGGCTCGGGACAGAAGAGGGTGACACAGCGGCTCGGCGGTCTCGCATTCCAGTCGACGACGACCTGCGACGCCTGCCGCGGCAGGGGCAAGACGATTAAGAATCCCTGTCCTGCATGCGGCGGAAGCGGGCTTATCAGGGAGACGAAGACCCTTTCGGTCAACATCCCCGCCGGTATCGACGACGGCAACCGTCTCTGCCTCGCGGGTGAGGGCAACGGAGGGATCAACGGCGGAAGCGCCGGCGACCTCATCGTCGAGGTCAGAGTAAGTCCGCATCAGATCTTCACCCGTAACGGGACGACCCTCTACTGCGACGTGCCGCTGACCGTCACCGACGCGGCGCTCGGAGCCGACATCGACGTGCCAACCCTTGAGGGAAACAAAAAATATCATATCCCCGAAGGGACACAGACGGGGACCAGATTCACCCTTCGCGGCAGCGGGCTGCCCAACGTCAACACCCAGCGCAAGGGGGATCTGGTGTTCACGGTCAACATCGAGATACCAAAGAGCCTGAACGGCAGGCAGCGCGAGCTGCTGCGTCAGTTCGCCGAGGCCTGCGGCGACGGCAATTACAGCAAAAAAAGCGGATTTCTCCGCAAGATCTTCGGGAAATGAAGACATCAGGCAATACTGGCGGCGAGTGGATCGCGATCAGGGCGACGGTTAAAACGCCGCTGCTCGACAGACTTACCGCGATCATGAGCGTGATAGACACCGGGCTTATGATAGAGGACTACTCCGACTTCAGCCTCAACGGTGTCTACGGGGAGCTGGTCGACGACAGCATCCTGAAGGCCGACCGGTCGGTCGCCTCTGTGACGGTTTTTATACCTGAAGACTCAGACGCGTCTGTCCCGCTCTCCTTCCTGAGGTCTCAGCTTACGGCTGAGGGGATAGAGGCAGTTGTCAGCTGCGAGCCGGTACGGGAAGAGGACTGGATAAACAACTGGAAGAAGTACTACAAGCCGCTGCATATCGGCGATAGGGTCGTCATCGTCCCGGGATGGGAGAGCTACGATCCGGCTCCCGGCGAGCTGACCGTAAGGCTCGATCCCGGCCTCGCATTCGGGAGCGGCTCGCACGAGACGACGAGCGGGGTCATCCGGATGCTTGAGGACTCGGTACATCCGGGAGATTCTGTCCTTGACGTCGGGACCGGAAGCGGCATTCTGGGAATCGTGGCGATGAAGCTCGGCGCCGGCTCCTGCAACGCCTACGACATCGATCCGGTCGCCGCCGAAGTCGCACGGGAGAATTTCTCGGTGAACGGCTTTACCGATAACGTCGAATGCGGCGTCGCCGATCTTTTGCGCGGCGTGAAAAAACAGAAATACGACGTCATCTGCGCGAACATCGTCGCCGACATCATACTCAGGCTGCTGCCGGATATCGGGGAGTTTATGAAGGACGGGACAGTCCTTCTCCTCTCCGGGATAATCAGCGAGCGGGCGGCTGAGATCGAAAGATCGGTCGCCGATAACCGACTTGCCGTCATCGAAAAGACTGAGGAAAACGGCTGGTGCGTGATAAAGGCCGGGAGATCCGCCTGACCGCACCGGATAAGACAGAGAATAATTAAGAACGGGATGCCGCGAAAGGCCGCAGACTCCCGTGATCATATTACGAATCCAAATATCAGAGGCCGTCGAAAAAATGGCGGCGCAGGGGAGATCAGAATGGAAAAGAAAAAGTTCAAAAAGCGCTTCATCATCGTATCCGGGCCGGTCGGGAGCGGCAAGACCACTCTCGCTCTCAACATCGCGAAGAACAGCGGGAGCTGCTTCTACTTCGACAAGGACGATCTTGTCCCGACGTCCGTCGCGACCTTCAGGGCTGTCGACGCTCTCCTTCCGAAGGACGCAGACATACCCTACGACCGCAGCGAGATCGCTCTCTGCGACCGCCACAGTCAGTTCTTCAAGGATTTCATCAGGAATCCCGAATATGATTCGACCCGAGACGTCCTGATCAAGGGACT
>ONVJ01000031.1 GCA_900321265.1 uncultured Eubacteriales bacterium | reverse complement strand
TGGAGGAGAAATCGCGGCCGAGGAAGATGTCGTCGCCGTGGCTCGATCCGTATCTGATCGGGCCGAGAAGATCCGACATACCCAGCTGAGTCACCATCCTGCGGGCGATCTCTGTCGCGCGCTGGATGTCGTTCGAGGCGCCACCCGAAAAATCTCCGAAGGTGAGAGTCTCGGCCACGCGTCCGCCCAGCAGGCCGGCGATGCGCTCGCTGAGCTCCTGCTTGTATACGCTGAATTTGTCCTTGTCGGGTATGGATATCGTCACGCCGAGCGTCTGGCCGGCGGGGATGATCGAGATGGTGTGGACGGGATCGCAGGTCGGGAGATAATACTCGACCACAGCGTGTCCGGCCTCGTGATAGGCGGTGTTGCGCTTTTCGGTCTCGCTCATCTTCCTCGATTTCTTCTGAGGCCCGGTGAGGACCTTGAGGAAGCTGTCCTCGATCTCGGGCATGCCGATCAGCTGCTTGCCGCGTCTGACCGCCAGAAGGGCGGCCTCGTTGAGCAGGTTGGCGAGATCGGCGCCGGTAAACCCGGCGGTCGTCTTGGCTATGACCGAGAAATCGACGTCATCCTCGAATTTCTTGTTCTTCGCGTGGACCTTGAGGATCGCCTCGCGGCCGACGATGTCGGGATAGTTGACGGTTATCTGGCGGTCGAATCTGCCCGGACGGAGCAGGGCGGGGTCGAGGATATCGGGACGGTTTGTCGCCGCCATGACGATTATCCCCTCGTGCGCTCCGAAGCCGTCCATCTCGACGAGCAGCTGGTTGAGCGTCTGCTCTCTCTCGTCGTGGCCTCCGCCGAGACCCGCGCCTCTGTGGCGTCCGACGGCGTCGATCTCATCGATGAAGACGATCGATGCGGGAGCCTTGCGGGCGGTCTCAAAGAGGTCGCGGACGCGGGATGCGCCGACGCCGACGTACATCTCGACGAAGTCGGAACCCGATATAGAAAGGAAGGGAACGTCGGCCTCGCCGGCGACCGCCTTTGCGAGCAGCGTCTTACCCGTCCCGGGAGGGCCCATGAGCAGGACGCCGTGGGGGATCTTCGCGCCGAGCGCGGCGTATTTCTTCGGATCCTTCAGGAATTCTACGATCTCCTGAAGCTCCTCCTTCTCCTCGTCGGCTCCGGCGACGTCGGCGAAGGTGACCTTCTCCTTCGTGTCCTGAGGGGTCTTTACCCTGGCCTTGCCGAAACTGTTCATCTTGCCGCCGCGGCCGGTGGCCTGGTTCAGGAGAAGAACGTAGAGGACTATGATCACTATCCCTATAATGACATAAGGAAGGAGCTGCACCCACCAGGGGAGCGTCTTTACCGGCTCGTAGTCATATTCGGTTATCTTGCCGGCGGCGCGCTGCTCCTCTATGAGCTCACCGAGGTCCTCGCGGAAATAATCAAGCTCCTTGAGCTCGTATACCTTCTCGAATTTCTCGCCCTTCACCTTCATGATGAGGTTGTTGTCTCCGTCGACGACGAAGCTTTCCACCTTCTCATCCCTGAAGAGAGCGATGACTTCGCTGTAGTTTTTTACTTCCTCCCGCTGCGACGTGGAGAAGAGTCTTGAAACGACGAAGACGATAATGCCGATGATGAGAGCGTAGATCAATATCGCCTTGAGATTGCCATGCGAACGTTTGTTCATTTTTCAGTAATTGCCTTTCGGTACAGTTCAGGTGGTATAGATTTCGGGCTTGAGTATCCCGATGAAGGGGAGATTGCGGTATTTTTCGTCATAGTCAAGGCCGTAACCGACCACGAAGGCGTCGGGGATGGTCTTTCCTATATAGTCGGCCTCGAATTTCACCTTTCTCCTCGACGGCTTGTCGAGCATAGCGGCGCAGCGGACGCTGTTGGCTCCCTTGAACTTCAGATAGTTGGTCAGATAGGCAAGCGTCTTTCCGCTGTCCACGATGTCCTCGACGATGATTATGTCGGTCTTCTGGAGATCGTCGCGGTGCAGGTCAAGCAGAATGTCGACCTTTCCTCTCGTCTCTGTTCCGGAATAAGACGAGACCCGCATGAAATCGATCTCGACCGGACGTCTGATCTTCTTCATAAGATCGCCCATAAAGACGACCGAGCCCTTCAGCACCGCGAGCAGAAGCAGCTTCCTTTCGCAGTCGGCGTAGTCTCTGTCGATCTCGGCCGCTATCCCGGATACGGTCTCTGAAATCTCCTCTTCGGTAAGCAGTATCTCGCCGATGTCGTCAGTCATATTGTACATGATGATTTAGGGACTTCCTTTCGGTGTCTGTGATGATTATTGTTCGGTTTTTCTGATCTTTTTCTTCCGCGGGTCGAATCTGAAGGAGAGGCCTCCGCCGTCGAGCACCGCGATAACGCTTCCCGGAAGGGTGATCGACAGATCGGCGGACTCCGCCGCGGCCGAGAGGATCCTCTCGATATGACGTCTTTCGGGGGAGGCTCCCGCGCGTCTCGCGGCGAGCGCGATGACTCTCTTCGCCACCGGAGGGGGAAGGGAGGCCAGGGCGTCGCGCAGAGGCAGAGGGTTCTGTGACAGAAAGGCGGACGCCTCTGTGTCGAGATATGCGGAGTCCTCTCTGACCGAGTCGCAGAAGGCTCCGGCGGCAGACAGGAATCCTGAGTTTACCGCAGTGAGCTCGGGGATCACCCGTTCCCTGATGCGGTTGCGGGAATATGAGGTGTCGAGGTTGGTGCTGTCGGTAACATAATCGAGACCGTTTTCCCGGCAGTATCCGAGAAGCTCGGCCTTTGGTATGCGAAGCGCCGGCCTGACTATGAGCCCGCTGCCCTCGGGGAATTCCCTGACGGGCGGGATGCCGGTGCCGCCTTTCGCTGAGCAGCCCCTGGCGATGTTGAAGAGCAGGGTCTCGGCGTTGTCGTCGGCGTTGTGGGCGGTGACGAGTATCTCCGCTCCGGTCTCCCTCATCGCTTTTGCGAAACAGCGGTATCTGACCTCTCTCGCGGTCTCCTCGAGTCCCCGGCGGAGCCGGGCGGCCTCGGCCGGGACGTCTTCCCTGAAGAGAAGGAATCCGACTCCCCGCCGGCGCGCGGTCTCCTCGCAGAAGCGGGCGTCGCGGTCGGCCTCCTCTCCGCGGATCATGTGGTTGACGTGGACGGCGCAGAATTCGATACCGGTCTTTTCAAGGATATCGAATACGGCGACCGAGTCGGGGCCTCCCGAAAAGCCCAGGAGGACCTTGCAGCTGCCCCTGTCCGCCAGTTCGAAGGGGGATACCCAGCCGCCGGGGATCTCCCCTGCGGTGACGGAAGACCTTTTCATCCTTCGGGATGCCCGCTCGCGAATTCGGGCGGGGCGTCCTCGTCCGACCATACCTTGTCGACCGAATAGAACCTCGTGTATTTCCCGATCCAGTTGAGCTTGACGTTCCCGGTGGAGCCGTGGCGGTTCTTGGCGACGATGATCTCGGCGACCGGAGTCTCGGTCTCGGGTTCCTTGCCGGCGTTGCCGTTGGATTTGTAGTATTCGTCTCTGTATATGAAGAGGATCGTGTCGGCGTCCTGCTCGATGGTTCCCGAATCGCGCAGATCCGACATCATCGGACGCTTGTTCGAGGTGTTGTTCTTCTCGACGCTCCTCGAAAGCTGCGCGGCGCAGATCACCGGGACCTTAAGCTCTTTCGCCATCAGCTTCATGTTCCTGGTTATATCGCCGATCTCGAGCACGCGGTTGTCGGTGTGCTTCTCCCCCTGCATCAGCTGGAGGTAGTCGATCACGATCATATCGATGTCCTTCTCGCGGCGGACCTTCGACTTCATCTCGCTGACGGTTATGTCGGGGGTGTCGTCGATGACGATCCTGACGTCGGAAAGCATCTCGACCGTCTTTGACAGTCTGTTCCACTCCGACCTGTCAAGCGTTCCAGAGCGCATCGATGAGCCGGTGACCATCGCCTGGCTTGACAGGATACGGCTCGCGATCTGTTCGTCCGACATCTCAAGCGAGAATATCGCGACCTTCTTGCGGTAATTCATCGCGACGTTCGTGGCGATATTGAGCGCCAGGCTGGTCTTTCCCATGCCGGGGCGCGCGCCGATTATCACGAAATCGGTGTTTCCGATGCCGCAGAGCAGGCTGTCGAGATTCGAGTATCCGGTGTTGACTCCCTCAAACGCCTCCTTGTTTTTCGAGAGGGCCTCGAGGTCGTCGTACACCTTGTTGAGAAGTTCGACGAGATCGCTGAAGCCGTCGCCGCGCTTTCCCGCCGAGAGGGCGTCAAGCTTCGCCGAGGCATACTCGATCAGTTCGTCGGCTTTTTCGGATTCGGTGAAGGCTCTTTCGGAGACTCCGCCGCAGATATCGATCAGCTGCCGCTTTATGCTTTTTTCAACGACTATCCTGAGGTAGTCCTCCAGGTTTATGGCGGAGGGGACCGCCTCGGTCAGGGTCTTCAGATAGTTTTCCGCCCCGGCTCTGTCGTAGATCTTCTCTTTTTCAAGACTGTCGATCAGCGTCACAGCGTCGACAGCTCTGCCGGTCGACGCGAGCCTGACCATCGCGGAGAAGATAGCCTTGTGCTCTGAAAGATAGAAGTCGTCGGCGGTGATCCTGTCGGTTATCTCGCTGATCTTCTCCGAGTCTATCATAAGCGATCCGAGAAGCGCCTGCTCCGCGTACATGCTGAAGGGCAGCTTCCTGATCCCGGTATCGTATTCGCTCATGGTTTTTTCCAAAGACCGCCTTAGTTATTTTCTGTAGACGATCAGATTGATCTTTCCGGTGATATCGGTGAAAAGCCTCGCTTCGACCGTATAGCTGCCGTATGTCTTGATCTGCTCGTTCAGGACGAGCTTCCGTTTGTCTATCTCGATGCCGAGCTGTTCGCTCAGGGCGTCGGTGATGTCCTTCGCGGTCACCGAACCGTAAAGTCTCTCGTCGGAGCCTCCCGCCATTCCGAGCTTGACGACCGAGGCCTCGAGCTTTGCCGCGATCTCCTTCGCTTCCTTCTTTTCATTTTCTATTCTGCGGAGCCTTGCCTCCTCGCGGGCTTTGGCTTCGTTAAGCGCCGCAGGGCTGGCGATTATGGCGAGCTTTCTGGGGATCAGATAGTTTGCGGCATACCCGTCTGAGACGTTGATGATGTCTCCCTTCTTCCCCTGTGATTTCACGTCCTGAAGCAGTATAACTTTCATTTTAATATCTCCTTGATGATTATTAAGACTCCCCGTCCAGCGTCAGGTCAATGGCGTGCTTGAGCTTCTGTATGACCTCTCTTACCGTCATGCCCGAGGTCTGTGCGCCAGCGGCGTCGAAATGGCCTCCGCCGCCGAGCTTTTCCATGATGAGCTGAACGTTTATCTTTCCGTTCGATCTGGCCGAGATCAGCACCTGGCCGTCTCCTACGAGCAGCGCGAAGGCGGCGTCGACGCCGCGTACCGTCAGAAGCTGATTGGCAGCCTTGGCGAGCGCTACCCTGTCATCTCCGCTGAAGGCCCCGGGGGTCTCCATGTCGCTGACCGTGATCGCGACTCTGCCACGGTAGAGCCTGACCGAAGATTCGAGTTTGGTTTCGGCGACGAATCCCGAAAAATCGTTGTAGAAGAAGGTCCTTGCCGTCTCGGAGCTTCCTCCGGCGTCACGCAGATAGACCGCGGCGGAGAAGGTCTCGCTGTTTGTCGATCTGGTGAAATTGCCGGTGTCGAGCATGATCCCCGCGAGCATGACGGTCGCCTCGTGCTTTGTGAGGCGGCTCTGGTCGTCGGACGGTCCGCTTCCGGTGGAGACCGTCTCGAGCATCTCGGTCACAAGCTCGCAGCAGGAGGAGGTGCCCGGCTCTATGTAGGCGAAGACCGGCTCCCGCTCGAAATCCTCCGTCTTGCGGTGGTGGTCGATTATCACGTATTTTTCGGTATTTGCCACGATCTCCGGAGATTCGACGATCTTAAGGTTGTTGACATCTGCGATTATGAGCAGCGTGTCGGATCTGATGAGATCCTGTCCCGCGGTCGCCGAAACGAAGATGTCGGCGTATTCGGGCTGCTCTTCTATCAGCGCCTCGGTGCAGGTCCTGAAGTTCCGGTTCTGAAGATCGGTGACTATCTTTATGTTGCCGTTGTAGGCTCTGGCGAGTCTGTAAAGCCCGACGCAGCTTCCCACGCAGTCGAAATCGGGGTTTTTGTGACCCATTATCAGGACGTTCCCAGCGCTTCCGAGAAGGGGAATGAGCGCCGCAGCGGTTACCCTTGACTGTATCTTGGTGCGGGTGAACTCGGTCTTTGTCCTGCCCCCGAAGTGGAAGCTTCCGCCGGGGGTGCGGAGTATCACCTGGTCGCCGCCTCTCTGAAGGGCGGTCTCCAGCGCCGTCTTGGCGTCCTTTTCGCGCTCCTTCAGATCGCTTCCGCAGACCGACAGACCGATCGATACCGTGACCGCCATGCTGCTGTCGCCGAGCCCGATGCTTCTGACCTTCCCCAGGATGTCGAATCCCGAATCGACGCACTCGTCAAGCCTGACCTTCGGGAAGGCGAAGAGATAGCTGTCGCGGCTGTATTCGATCATATAACCGTCAAGTCCGGTGATCCATTCGCGAAGGACCTTCTCGGTCGCGCCGGTGGCCTCTCTTGAAGAGACCTTCACGTACTGGGCGAGTTCGGCGAGATTGTCGAGGACGGCATATCCGATGACGGCGGTCTCACGCTCGACCGTCTTCAGAGTGTCTGAGAGGTCGGTCTTGTCGTCGAAGAGGGTGAGCCAGCAGTCCCTGTCGGAATACTGCATAAGATATGACGAGGGGCGGAAGCAGCTCTGGCCTATCGTGAGAAATCCCTCAGAACCGTCCGCCTTGATAAGGTCGGGCATGGATCTGCCGGTGATCTCCTCGATGCTTTTTCCGGCGAGATCCGACGTCTTTCTTTTTCCGCAGAGTCTCAGCAGCGACTCGTTTGCCCAGACGATTTTACCGTCCACCGTGGCGAGCGATACCGGCTGGTCGAGCTTTCTGATGACGTCGGATATCAGCTTTCCGAAATC
>ONVJ01000314.1 GCA_900321265.1 uncultured Eubacteriales bacterium | reverse complement strand
TAAGAGAGTTAAGGAAGATCAGGTATCGGACAACGTCGACACATACGCGGCGCTCAGGATCCCCTACGCGAGGACTCACGACAGCGCTCACTGCCACGACTACGGTGGCCCCTACACCATCGACATCACCGGTATCTTTCAGGATTTCAAAGCCGATGAGAACGACCCCGCCTCTTATGATTTCGTGAACACCGACGAATACCTCACCCGCATAGAGAAGGCCGGAACTCATGTGTTTTACAGGCTCGGTCAGAGCATTGAGCATACGGTAAAAAAGCACGGGACGATCCCGCCCGCCGACTTTCACAAATGGGCAAGGATCTGCGAGCATATCATCAGGCACGTCAATTACGGCTGGGCTGAAGGCATGAATCTCGGTATAGAATACTGGGAGATCTGGAACGAGCCCGACCTCGACGCAGACGACTCTAAAAATAAGCGCTGCTGGGGCGGGACACAGGCAGAGTTCTTCGACTTCTTTGAGATCGCCGCGAAGCATCTGAAGGGCTGCTTCCCTGAGCTTAAGATAGGCGGTCCGGCGGTCTGCGGCCGCAAGGGATGGTCGGAGGTCTTCCTCCCCGAGATGAAGAAAAGGAATGTACCGCTTGATTTCTTCTCCTGGCATATTTATTCTGTCTCGCCCGAATCGGTAGCGAGGAGAACGGTATTCTTCAGAAATCTGCTCGACGCAAGCGGATACTCAAACGCCGAGAGCATACTCAACGAATGGAACTACGTTAAGGACTGGACCGACAACTGGATCTACAGCCTGAGAGCCGAGACCGGCCCGAAGGGCGCTGCCTTCGCGACCGCCGTCATCTCTCTCTGCCAGTACTCCCCGGTCGACATGCTCATGTACTACGACGCGCGTCCCTCAGGGATGAACGGTCTCTTTGACGACGTTTCGCAGGAACCGATCTGGACCTACTATCCTTTCTTTGCCTTTGCCGACATGGCAGAACTCGGACAGGCGGTAAAGGTCGATTCAGAAGCACCGGTGTATGCCTGCGCTGCGAAAGGCGAAAAAGGCGCCGGAATACTCTTTACCTACTATTCCGACGATGACAGCGCCGGTCGGGTATTTGCCGATCTCGATCTCTCCTCTCTTCCCGTCGGAGCTGATTATGAATTCCACCGGCTGAAGAACGGCGACGAGGTCATTATACGCGGAAAGGTCACTTCGGCGGATATGAAGATCGGTCTTGAGCTTGATCTTTTCGACATTTATTTCCTGACTGTCAAAATTTGAATCCGAATAAAACCGGATCGCTATTAAACTGAAAAACAAATTTACTCTGAACAAGGAGTCATCGATATGGACAAGAAAAAGAAGAAACACCTGATCGGTATGGCAATAGCCATAGGAATATTTCTGACCTGCGGCGGTATCGGACTGCTGACCGGGGTCTTCACCGAACTGAAGGAGATCCCCGAGACCATTCGTTTCGATCCTGCGGCAATCCTTAAAATACTGCTCGTCATCGCCTTCCTTTACGCGATAAACGCCATTATCCAGCTGCTGCTGTCGCTTATCAAGAAAGGTCCGAGCAGAAAGCTCACTCTCGCGAACGTCGCGTCTAGCCTTGTCAGATACGCCGTCGTGATTGCCGGATTCTGCATCGTTCTCTCGATCCTCGGCGTCAACGTCAGCACGATATTCGCCAGCCTCGGCATAGTAGCCCTCGTCCTCGGGTTCGGAGCCGAGAGCCTGATTTCCGACGTCGTCACCGGCATCTTCATCCTCTTCGAGAACCAGTTCAATATCGGCGACATCATCGAGATCGACGGGTTCCGCGGCGTGGTCGATTCGATCGGCATCCGCACAATAAGCCTCCGCGACACCGGCGGCAACATCAAGATCATAAACAACTCGGACCTTTCTAACATCATAAACCGCTCGGCGCAGGGATCGGTCGCGATCTGCGAGGTCGGCGTTTCCTACGCCACCGACCTCGATCTGCTTGAAGAAAAGATCGACGGACTGCTTGCCGAGATCAAAGAAAAACGCTCCGACGTCTTCATCGGCGAGATCAAATATCTCGGAGTCGATCAGCTTGGCGATTCGAGCGTCGTCCTCAAGATAAAGGCAGACGTCGCCGAGAAGGACATCTTCCTCGGCAAGAGAGTCCTGAACAAGGAAGTAAAATGCGCCTTCGACCGCGCAGGATTCGAGATCGCCTTCCCGCAGCTCGACGTCCATCAGAAATGATCTGGCGATCCTGATCAGATGAACGACGAATTCAACAGCAGTCACCTGCCCGAGATATCTCTGCCTACTTCTGAATTCAACCCCGCGTGTCAGATCGACGAGGCTTTCGGAGGAAGGCTGCCTGCCGACAGAGCGGCGAAGAAAGCGGCGAGGCAGGGAAAAAAGAAGAAAAAAAAGGCGCTGAAGGTCCTGCTCGTTACCTCTGCAGTGGCAGCCACCGCGGTGACAGCCGGTCCGCTTCCCTTCTTCGAGGAGGAGATCGCGGAGCTGTGGTCCGAGATCGAGCACGGTGAACATGAACGCCATCACCGGGACTCGGAGGACGGAGAGTTTGCGGATTACTGGTTTCCGTCTCTTTCAAACCTCGAGCCTAACGGTTACGCGGAAGGCTGGGGCGTCATGGACGAGGATTATATCATCCTCTACGATGACGAAGGAAGAACCTCGATACATCTTAACGAAGCATGGGCGGACGAGAACTACAATCCGGACGGCATAGAGGGCTGCAGATACGATCCCGATACCAACACGCTCTATCTTGAGGATTTCACCGGCACGAATCTTGAAGCCAATCTCATGGGGAACGGGTTTACGATCAGTCTCTCGGGTGAGAACCACCTTGATTCCCTGACAGTCTGGGGCTGGTACTACGGCGGAAGCGTCCTAATAACCGGCGAAGGCAGCCTGTACATCAACAAGGACAAGTCAGGCGAAGTCGGGCTGACTCTGATGGCAGAGGACAGCGAATCCTGCCTGATGATAGACTCTGACGTTAAACTTGAAGTCTGGGGAAAAGAAGCCGCGATCAAAGTTATTGCGTCGACGATGGAAGACAGGCAGATCTTCTATATGGATCCGCTCAAGCTCAATCAGGGAAAACGCAAAATGTATACCGGCGGGGATGAAGACTACTACACGGTTGTAACGCCTCTCGGGAAGCCTTCCACCCATGTAAAATTCAGCTGAAATCACACATATGCCGGAGATCCGTCGGAAAAAGAAGGCCGACGGGCTCCGGCAGTTTCAGCCTCTTTTCGTCCGACGGCTGAAGCATGCCTGACCTACATCACATATGAACAGGAGCGGTAAAATGAAAAAAGCAAAGGGTTCCCAGACAGACAGTGAGTCGTCCGGACATGGTTCAGAAAAGAAAAAACCTCCTTCCGGAGTCGCTTTCTGGATATTCTTCTGTCTTGCGCTCTTGATCGAGGCAGTCTTTCTCGAACTCGGAAAAAACACCGTCGCCGGTTGGATACTTGCTGCTGCAGCGGGGATCTCCTTCGCCTGCGTCGCGGTGAAATTTCTGTCAAAGCGGGGGCCCGCCGCGTCTTTTGCCGGATGGACGATCTTCCTTCTCCTGCTCGCCGGCATCTTTTTGATTTCGAGGCCGCCTACCAGACCTGTACCTGCAGTCGAAGGCAAAAACGGCGGCCCGACCGGAGTAGTCAGCATTGCATCGGGAAACCTCAGTGGTGTCTACACCCGGGATATGGCTGTCGAGGTATATGCCGGCATTCCCTACGCCAAGCCTCCTGTCGGAGATCTCCGCTGGCGGGAGCCGCAGCCCGCAGAGCACTGGGAGGGCGTGCTTGAAGCCGATCACTTCGCTCCGATGTCG
>ONVJ01000032.1 GCA_900321265.1 uncultured Eubacteriales bacterium | reverse complement strand
CGCTGTAAGCCTTGGAGAAAAATACTCGCTGCAGACGCTTCCCGAGACAGGGGCTTTGTTCGCAGTAGAATTTCTTATCCTCAAGGACTATGCATGGCTCATGATCGATACGTCGGGGGACGCGCTGCACAAACGCGGCTACCGGCCGGTCGCCAACGCTGCACCGCTGAGGGAAACGCTTGCCGCCGCGCTCTGCATGAACGCGAGGATCAGAGAGGATATCTTTTTATGGGATCCCTTCTGCGGTTCGGGAACGATACCTGTGGAAGGGGCGATGCTGGCGGCGGGGATCGCGCCCGGCCTTAACAGAAGCTTTGCGGGAGAGTCGTTCGGATATATCCCGGGAAAGCTCTGGAATGAGGCCCGGGAAGAGGCGAAAGCCGCGGTGCGCAAAGACTGCTCCTTTAAATCGAGGGGGACAGACATCGACCCCGACTGTATCAGGACCGCAAAAGAAAACGCCAAACGTGCCGGGGTATCGAACTTCATCGAGTTCTATGTCGACGATGCGCGGAGGATATCCCCTCCCGAACCTGTGAGCGGAGACAGGGTTAAAGGGACGCTGATCTGCAACCCGCCCTACGGCGAGCGGATGATGACCCTGAAGGACGCCGAGGCGCTCTACCGCGCGATAGGAAGGAATTTCAAAAGCTTCGATCGCTGGCAGATCTACGTCCTGACCTCATGCGAGTATTTTGACAGACTGTTCGGGAGAAGATCCGACAGAACAAGAAAGCTTTACAACGGAACGATCCCCTGCATCCTTTATCAGTATTATAAGCCTGCTGCAAAAAAAGACTGATTACTTCAGGGCCCTGAGCGAGTTGAGCACGCAGACGAGCATGACGCCGACGTCTCCTGCGGCGGAGAGCCACATGTTTCCGAGGCCGGTAAGGTTGAGGATAAGGATCGCGAGCTTTGCCGCCAGGGCAAAGATGATATTGATCTTGACGATCGACATCGTTTTCCTTGAAATATCGTATGCAGTAGCGACGGCGGAGGGCTTGTCCTCGATCAGGACTATATCCGAAGCCTCGACGGCCGCCCGGCTTCCGAGGCTGCCCATCGACACTCCGGCGTCGGCCGCCGAGAGCACCGGAGCGTCGTTGATGCCGTCGCCGACGAAGACCGGTCTCTTCCCTTCTGTTCTCAGTTTTTCAATATACGCGGTCTTGTCCGCGGGAAAGAGTCCCGAGGCGTATTCTCCCTTTTCAAGCCCGAGCTTTTCCGCCGCGGACGCGACCGCAGCTTCGCCGTCTCCCGACAGCATCGCCACCGACAGTCCCTTAGAGCGCAGTCGGGATAGGGCAGTTACCGAGTCGGATTTAAGCTGATCCGACAGGATTATCCGGCCGAGAAGCCGGTCGCCGCCGGCGACGCAGATCTCGGTCTTTCCGCTGCCGACGGGACAGTCGATTCCGAAAGACCTGATATACGCAGAGTTTCCTGCGTAAAACCGCTCCCCGTCGATCTCGGCGGTGATCCCCCTGCCGGATGAAGATCCGCCCTCTGTCACACCGCTCACGCGGCTTTTATCTATATCACGTCCGTATTTCTCAATGACAGGGGCAGCCAGCGGATGCGTCGAATAGCTCTCGAGGTATGCCGCGATCCCGATCAGTCCTTCGGGAGAAACTGATACGTCCTCCGGGATCACGTCTTCGATCACAAAACCGGAATCGGTCAGGGTACCCGTCTTGTCGAATACGGCGGTGTCGGCCTTTGAAAGCGTTTCAAGCGCCACCGAACCTTTGAAGAGTATTCCCTTCCTTGAGGCGTTTCCGATACCGCAGAAGAAGGAGAGCGGCACCGAGATGACGACGGCGCAGGGGCAGGACACGACCAGGAATGAGAGGGCTCGTTCGATCCAGACCGCCCATCTGCCGTCGAAAATCGGCGGGACGACTCCGATGATGACCGCCGCAGCGACTACGCAGGGGGTATATATCCTTGAAAAACGTCTTACGAACCCCTCGCTTTTTGATTTGTGCTCGGAGGATTCCTCGACCATTTCAAGTATCCTTGAAACTGTGCTCTCGGAGACACGGCCGGTCGTCCTGATCTTAAGAACGCCGCTCAGATTGATAGCGCCCGAATAAACGCTGTCTCCCGGCGCGATGTCCCTCGGAAGGCTCTCCCCGGTAAGTGCCGAAAGATCGAGCGAGGATGTCCCCTCCTCTGCGGTCCCGTCAAGAGCGATCCTTTCCCCCGGTCTGACGGTAATAAGCTCACCGGGATTTACCGACTCGGGCGGGACCTGCTCCTCTGCCCCGTCTCTGATGACCGTCACGCTGTCGGGGATTAGTTCGGCAAGCGCCCCGACCGAGTCGCGTGTTTTGTCGACTGCCGTATCGCCGAGCATCTCGCCTATCAGATACAGAACCATAACAAATACGGCCTCGGGATATTCGCCGATGAAGAAGGCTCCGATCGTCGCCGCCGACATGAGGAATCTTTCGTCAAAGAGTTCTCCGTGAATTATGCTGCCGGCTGCGCCGAGCAGCACTCCGCTTCCGGCGACAAGATAGCCCGGGAGATAGATAAGAACAAGAGCCCATACCGGCAGAGAGAAAAGATGAGAGACAATGATCGCGGCTACGCCGAGAACAGTCCCGAGGATTATTCTGATAAGTGATTCCTTCTGTTCCGATTCCATAGATGTCTTTCCTTCTTTCAGTGATTGTTGCTGTCAGGAGTCCTGGGCGGAATGCGGAGGGCATCAAGGCCGCCTGACAGTATTCCTCAGATCCAAAATATTCGCCCGGCAGGATGTCAATCCTTCTCTGTAAGATGCTCGTAACCTGTCGAGATGATGGTCTTAACGTGGTCGTCGGCAAGAGAATAATATACAGTCTTTCCCATTCTCTCCCCTTTGATCAGATTTGCCTTCCTCAGAATGCTGAGCTGGTGCGAGACGGCCGACTGCTCAAGCGAGAAGAGTTCAGAAATCGCGCAGACGCACATTTCGGAAACAGAGAGCGCGTAAAGGATCCTGAGCCTTGTCGGGTTTCCCCAGATCGAGAAAAAGTCCGCGAGATCGTCGAGCAGCACCGCGTCGGGCATCGAGGCCGATACCCGTTCAAGTATTTCCGAATGGTCGTGTTTCGCCATGTCGTTGTCCTTTCATTATTGATCCCGATCATTGTTCGGCGATCATATGAATTTTTCATCATATGAACGTTTTTTCATATTATACCACGTCCTGAGACGGTTGTCAACAGTTAACTGACTTGATTTTAAAAGTTATTTTCGAATATCCAACCTGTTTTTCTCGGTTGATTGAAAAAGGGGTTGACAACAACTCGAATGACAAGTTATTATCAACCCCGATGGATTTGATTCGGCCCGATGCCGCTAAGTTTAAGGCCCGAAATCTCAGCTATTCTCCGCTTACTTTACCTCTTCTATCATACAGGCAGGTGGGTCGGCGGTTTCGTTCGGTACGAAACCGGAGTTAACTGCAGCCTTTGCTTCTCCCGCTGTCAGTTGCCCTCAACGATGATCGGATCGCCCTTGTGATAGGGCAGCATGATCGACTTTGTCGGCTCGGCGACTATGATGTTCTCGGCTCCCAGCTTTTCATAGAGGTATTTGTCGACCGCGTAGGTCTTGCCGGTTATCTGGGACGTCCAGTTGGAATTCGAGGTGGGCCAGAAGAGGAGATAGGGATCGACGGTCTGGTATAGAGCCTGCGTCATGCCGTCGTAGCCGTGGTGGGCGACCTGGCAGATGTCGGATTTTACATAGCTGCCGTATCTTGAGACGATCCCCTTCGACGCCCAGTTCTTCGCGTCGCCGTTCCACATAAAGGTGTTGCCGTCAAGCTTCATTCTCAGAACGGTCGTCGATTCGTTGAAGTAGTTGATCCTGTCCGGGAAGACGTCTTCCTGAGTATAGAGCACCTCGAACTCGGCGTTGCGCACGTAGAACTTCATTCCGGTATGGAGCTTTACGTACTGTGTTCCGCCGACCGTGTAGCTGAGCGTCGAGAAGTTGTTGTTGAAGTAGTAATTCGGGTTGCGGGTGTTGTATGTCGCGTTCTTGGATGGCATGTTGAGGTAGCATGCTTCGATCTTGAACTCGCTTCCGTATTTCTTCACGCAGTTGAAGAAGTTGGTAAAGTGATCCCAGTGGTCGTGTGTCAGTATCCAGGCGGCGACGGTGATCTTGCCGTCGGTCCGCTTGTTCAGCGACTTCAGAAGTTTGTAAAGTCTGTTTTCGTCTCCGTAATCGGCGCTGTATCCGCCGCCGTCAAAGACGACGAAGGAGCCGTCCGCAAGAGTGATGATATAGCACATTCCGAAGTTTCCGGCGGAGTAGTTGAGGGTCATCTGGGTGACCTTGCCGTCGGCGATCTTGGTATATGCCGGGACAGATTCGGCTGTCGGATAAAGCTGGAAATTGTTCTTTCCGGCAGCACAGGCGATGATCCTGACCGATTTTTCGGTTGGTACGTAATAGGTGTAGAGCATGCAGTCCTTCGACTGATATCCCGCGCTTATAACGCCGGGGTTGCTGTTAGACACGCTGAGCGTATACCCGCTTTCTTCGAGCTTCTTCTGATAAGCCTTGAAGATGTTCTCGTCGGCGCCGGTGTAATAGAGCTCCAGGCAGTTGTTTCCTGCATCTGATGAGCCGGCGTATGTCCCTCCGTCGGGTTTCGGGAAGTCAACGTACCATTCCGAAGACGAGGCAGTGAATCTGGTGCCCCTTACGAAATAAAGGTTCTTCGAGCCGTCGGCGCCGACCGATCCTGAAGAGTCCAGATAATTCATAAAAGCGTTGTAGGCAAGCTCGAGCGTGGTCAGGTTGTGACCCGCTACAACTACCTTGTTGCCTATCACGGCATATCCGTACTCGTTCAGCGCGATCGAATCCAGGAACTCTGCCGACTCGGGCCGGTCGGTCTGACCGACAAGAATCTCGTTGCCGACCGAGCTGTCCTTGTTTGGCGCGATCCAGTCGGTGGCGATGGCGGGGATAGAGCCGGTAAGCTTTCCGATCTTCTCCCTTATCGCCTTGGCATAGAGGACCTCAAGGTCGACCCGGTCCTTATCGTCGCTGGCGTTTGTCGTGTTGTCAAGGCCGTCCTTGTATACTACCGAAAGGGTGTTCTTCCCGTCGACCATCACCTGCAAAACATCGGATGATCCAGCGGTATATAGATAGTTTTCGGGCAGCGAGAGCTTCCCTTCCCCCACAAGGCCGAGAAAATAGTTCATGCCCGAGATGAGTCCAATGTCGGTCTCGGAGTTGATGACTATCTTTGTCGGTGTCAGTTTGATGACGAATGCCGTGGGATCAGAGACCGCCTCAAGGGCCTCGGATGAAGCCGATCTGGTGGTGTGCCCGAGAAGGATCTCAAGAGCGTTCTTTATAGCGTCGGTCTCTTCGCCCTTCAGAAAATCATCCTCGATCTTAAAGCTGGTATCATAGATGCTGCCTAGAGTCTTCCTGAAATTTACGACCTCGTTCAGAGTCGTAGTCGCCATATCCACCGGTCTGATTATCTTGTACTGCGTCAGATCGATGTCGATGCTGCCGGCGTCTGGTGCGGTCGAGGATTCCTCGTCGCCGTTCTGGGCGGGGGTGCACCCTGCCGCCGCGGCGAGAAACATTACCGCACAGAGGAGCAGAGACAGGAATCTCTTAAATGAATTAGCCATTTCTTCCGGTTTTGATCCCGGCCAGTCGTTAGCGGAGCGGGATCATCCTTTCTTCAGTGGGTTGATTGTGAAACAGTTTTTTGTCCACGGTCAAAAATATTATAATACTTTTTTTACCTTCAGTCAATAAAAAAAACCTCTGACGCAGGAGGAAAACTGAAAAGTCTCCCGGGGGTACAGGTACAGCGGCTGCCGAAAGTTGTCGGGAAACCCGCCTGACATTCCAGATACACTGCAGTCGTTACCTTTCCCCCCTGATATATGCGCCTTTCCACCGCCTTGATATCCCGACTGCTTTCATGGATCGTCTCAGATTTCATCCTGCATGTTGCATGAATATCTGAATTGGATCGGGATCTTAATCTGCCGGTATAAACTTCAGGGTAGTACATATACAGATGATTTTTTAGATATCATTTTGTCCCGTTCGTAGTACCGCACAAGGCCATTTCACACCCGGTTTCAATTATTCAGCGAAGAACGAATTCACAAAAGAAACAAATTGTTAATATTTTTTTAAAAAAAGAATTGACTTTAATAATGAATTGTAGTATAATATTGCACCGGTGCGGGAAAAACGATCCCGTCTCCTTACCGTGATAAGGGTCACGGTCATATGTCCATAAGGAGGTTAAAAATGGATTACGAAAAGAAAAACCCTGCTTATGAGCTTCTTTTCATCGCCAATGTGTCCGAAAGCATCGAAGCGGCGCAGGCGACTGTCGCGAAGTTCGTAAGCCTCGTCGAAGCAAACGGCGAGATCATCGACAAGTCGGAATGGGGCAAGAGGCATCTTGAATATCCCATAAACGACATGAAGGAGGGATACTACACGGTAGTAACCTTCCGCTCACAGCCCGCGTTTCCTTCAGAACTTGAGAGACTTCTCGGTATCGATGAAAACGTAATGCGCAGCCTGGTGCTCAGACTCGACGAGGAAGTTGCCGAGAAGGCAGCCCGCAGAGCTCTTGACAAAGCCGCTGCCGCCGCCGAAAGCGAAAAGGCGGCCGAAGAAGCCGAGGAAGCCGCTCCCGCCGAGGAGCCTGCGACCGAGCCTGAAGCTCCGGCAGAAGAAGCCTCTCCGACAGTAGCCGAAGAATGATTCGGCCGATTAAAAAATGAGGTAAATAATGTCAAATCTCAATCTCAACAAGGTCATCCTTTGCGGCAGACTCACGAGTGATCCCGAGCTCAAGACGACTCAGTCCCAGATCTCGGTCATCTCCTTCACGATCGCCGTAAACCGCCGTCAGAGATCAAACGAAAACAACCAGCAGCAGGTCACCGACTTCATCAACTGCGTTGCATGGAGACAGACCGCGGAGTTCATTACCCGGTTCTTCAAGAAAGGTTCCGCTATCTGCGTTACCGGTTCGATCCAGGTAAGAAAATGGAGCGATCAGCAGGGACAGAACAGATATTCCACCGAAGTCGTTGTCGACGACGCGATGTTCGTCGATTCGAAGGCTGAGGCTTCCGGACGCGATTCGGTTCCCTACAATACTCCCTCCGAGCCCTACGCCACCCCGGGCGCCGCGGAAAGCTTTGACGTTGTCAAGAACGACGACGATCTTCCTTTCTGATCGGGGAAACATCAAAATTCAAGGAGTAAACCACAGATGGATAGACAGCCCGAAGCCGAGCGCGCTCCCCGTGCAGCACGTCCGGTGAATCCCAACCGCCGCAGAAGAAAAGTTTGCGTTTTCTGTGAAGACAAGATCAGTTATATCGACTACAAGGATGCCGGAAAGCTCCGCAAGTATATCAGCGAAGCCGGAAAGATCCTTCCCCGCCGTGTCTCCGGAAACTGCGCGAAGCATCAGAGAGAGCTCCAGACCGCCATCAAGCGCGCCCGTCAGGTAGCCCTTCTTCCCTACGTCTGCGACTGAACCGGTCATAGATCGGAAATATTCTTTCGGGGCTGTTCCAAAAGCCTGACTTTTGGGGCAGCCCCGAATTATTTTTGACGCTGTTGAGTTTATAAAACCTGAGATTTCCGCGGATCCGGTTCAGTTGCTTTGTTAGGTGTCGGATTCACCGCCGCTGCGCTTCCGTGCGGAAGCCTCTCTGACGCTCAGGCAGCAGTCGGTGACAATAATTGCGGCGACCGCGGCAAGAGACAGCAGTATAAAGAGATTGCCGGTCTTTGAATAGAGAGAACCGCCTCGGGAAAGCTCAAGGTCGGAACAGACAACAGTCTCGGTATCCGGCTCTGAAACAGAGACGATCCTTCCGAATCTGTCGACAGTCGCCGAGATCCCGGTGTTTGCCGAGCGGACGACGGGAGTGAGATTCTCGATCGCCCGGAGTCTCGCCTGCGACAGATGCATGTAAAGGGCGCGGGAGGTGCCGAACCAGGAGTCGTTGGTCGACATCATTATTATATCGGCGCCGGCTCTGACCGTGTCGGTGGACAGAGTCTCGTATATCGAATCGAAGCAGATCAGCCAGCCGATACTTGTTTGTCCGAATTCGGTCAGGGCGGGATCGTCACCCTCGCCGAGATCGCTGTCAAGCATCGAGATCTCGGTCAGCGGAGGAACGAGCGTCATAAAGAAGTCCCGGTAAGGTACGTATTCCCCGAAAGGAACAAGATGCCGTTTTATATAGCTGTTTCCGGCTCTGGTACCGTCAGGCAGATATGTGCGTATGACATTGCAGCTTTCACCGCCGATATGCTCAAAGCATCCGACCGAAAGGAGGATGTTTTCCTCTTTTGCCAGTTCTGAAAGTTTTTGATTGAGCTGGTTAGTGTCGGTCACCGTCGCTGTCAGCGCGGTCTCAGGCCAGATAACTGCCTGCGCTCCCTGCCATGACGCCTTTTTTGTGAGCTTTACATATGTTTCCAGCGTTTCTGAAGCGGTCGCCGACCATTTAGCGGATGAGGAAAAGTTTCCCTGCGCGGCGGCGAACCTGACTGTCTGACCACCGGGCGACAGAAGGAGCACAAGCAGTCCGAGAACTGCGTTAATAAAAAACACAGCCGCAGCCGCCGCGCATCTGCGCGGCAGTTTTCCGCAAATGACGCCGTGCGATATCAGCGAGGAAGTCAGGACCAGAAGGAATGTGACGAAGTAGGGCCCGAAAAGCGACGAGGACAACAGGGTCAGGGTAAAATTGCCTGCGAGCTGTCCGAGGCCGAGTCTGTTCCAGGGGACACCCGTCCAGAAAAATGTCTCAAATATCTCAAACAGGGGATATATCAGCGCCGGTGCGATGATCCGCAAAAACGGATGACGGGTACAGAGCTTTCCGGAACAGACAAATACGGCAAGGGCAAAGACGACTCCGCCCGCGAGAGAGCCGAGTATCGAAAGCCCCACCCAGCCGAGAAGCACGACAGCTGCGGCGCCGAGCTTCGAGATACCCGTAAACTCAAGCGGATACATGCTGACGAACCAGTGGTAGACGACGAGATACTCGCTCATAAAGAAGATAAATCCGTACACCCAGAGCCGGACAAAAGTCCTGAACCTTATTCTCCCCGTGCTTTTTTCCGCAAGATCATCAGCCAGCCTAAAGATCACGAGGCAGGTGGGGATCAGGGATATCCATTCCGCCAGCATCAGCGGAAAAGAGGAAAAGGTCATACACGCGCCGGTCAGGCCGCCGGAGATGATCAGAAACAGTATTCTTACCCATCTGCGGGAGAGCATCCGGTCAAGTCCGGTCCGGAACCGCCGCATCCTTTCGGATGACGCGGATCCGCGGAAACATGCTGTATTATCCATTATTTCGGGCTCCGTCATTCTCGGGTTTGAAAAAATCAGCAGAGAACCATACCGAATCGCGCGGGAGCGAGAAGGATCTCCCGTCAAGGTAACCGAGTTCACCTTCACCGCCGTTGCCGAAGGCGACCTTATATGAATAGAGGGCCTGATACTTGTATCCCCGGCGTCTGTCGTCACGGTTCTGACCGTATTTGCCGTCGCCCACGAGCGGGTGTCCGATATGAGAAAGATGCGCTCTTATCTGATGCGTCCTTCCGGTGTAGAGCCTGACCTCGAGGAGACTCCGGTCCCTCTTTTCGGAAAGCACCCTGTAGCCGGTGACTATCTCGCGGTAGCCCGGCTTCTGTCTGTCGGATATGTCCACGGTGTTCGTCCGGCTGTCCTTTTTAAGATATGCCTTCAGGATGTCCTCCTTCTTCGGCATGATCCCGTGCACGGCGCAGAGGTAGTATTTCGATACCTTTCCGTCGCGGATCATCGCGTTCATCTCGCGCAGAGCCGCTGCGTTCTTCGCGCCGATGACTATACCGCCGGTGTTGCGGTCGATCCGGTTGCAGAGCGCCGGGGCAAACGAAACTTCGGATGACGGATCGTATTCTCCCTTCGAGACGAGGTAGGCCTTCAGGTGCATGAGCAGAGTGTTGTCCCTTCCCTCCTCGTCCTCGTGCACGAGCACTCCCGGGCGCTTGTTCAGGAGGATGATGTTTTCGTCCTCGTAAAGGATGTCAAGCTTCGGTGTGATGTCAAAGAGCGCTTCGGTATCGGCCTCGGGCGACTCAAAGAAGGCGTCTTTGATATACATCTCGACAAGGTCGCCCTCGTTCAGTATCACCGAAGGCTCGGCGCGCTTTTTGTTGAGCTTGATCTTTTTCGTCCTTATGAACTTGTACATCAGCGACTGGGGCAGGCCGCCGACCGACTTGGTCACGAACTTGTCGAGCCGCTGACCCGAATCGTTTTTATTGATAACAAATGATCTCATTCAATTAAAAAAAGAGGCATCATGGCCGCAAATGTCACGGCCGGGGAACCGTGACATTTGCCGATCTTTTTCGTTTTTTGCCAGAAAGAGCACCATATTATAGAGCATTTTAGGGCAAAAACGGCAGGGTAACCTGCCGAGAAAAACGTCACAGGGGGTGTTAAAAAAGTCCGACTTTTTTAACACCCCCGCAGAATCTGCGGACAGGATACCGCAGATTCTGCTCGAGAATTGCGGT
>ONVJ01000197.1 GCA_900321265.1 uncultured Eubacteriales bacterium | reverse complement strand
TCCAAAGCTTGATTATTGCTGTCAAACGGGCAAAAACGCCGCGGTCTCGCGGCGAGCAATTGCTCGTCGGCTAGTTAAAAAATCGCGAAGCGAGTTTTATAACAGCCTCGCACCTGTCACGGCCGGGAACCCGTGACAGGTGCCGATCTTTTTCGTTTTTTGCCTGAAAAAACCAACCTGCCGTCTGCCGGAAAGATCATTGCGCGGGTCTGCCGGAGACTGTCCGAGCGTAGAAGTTACACTGTTATCCGTCACCCGTCTCCGGAATGAATGACTTTCCGTCGCAGAAGAAATAAATGTCTCCCGTCAGGTCTGTCCTGCATATCTCCGCGCCCGCGGCCTTCAGCCTGACCATCACCTCGGCGTGCGGATGACCGAAGCTGTTTCCCCTGCCGCAGGATATCACGGCATAATCCGGGCGGAAGGTTTCGATCCATTCGGCGCAGGTTGAAGTGGAGGATCCGTGATGCCCTGCCTTGAGGAGGCCGCAGCGCGGAAGAAGCGAGTATCCTCCGTCGGCCTCGCCGTCGCCGTCGACCCTGAAGGCCGACAGTATCTCTTTTTCAACTGCCGACCCGGCGTCTCCGGAAAAGATCGCGTTCGTCTCACCGACTGAAATGATCATTATCAGCGAGGCGTCGTTTACGTCGTCGGGGAAGGGATATTTCGGCGCGAGAACCCTGACCGAAACCGATCCGAGCATGAATCTGTCTCCCGCGGAGCAGGGAAGGACCGGGACGCCGGCCTCCGCGGCAGCCGACTCCATATCGAGGAAGGAGCGGCTGTCGCGTCCGGTGTCGGGAAGATATACAGATCCTACATCGAAATTCCGCAGCAGCATGTCGCCTCCGCCGATGTGGTCCTCATCGGTGTGTGTAAAGAAGCAGAGATCGATCCTTCCGATACCCAGCATATCGAGCTTTGTCCGCAGACGCTCTTCCGACGAGTCGGGGCCGGCGTCGATGAGCATGTAGCCCGAATCAGACATGATGAGGGTCGAGTCGCCCTGGCCGACGTCGAGGAAGGCGAAGAGAGCGCAGCCCTCGGATATCTTTCTCCCTTCGGGTGCGGAGCGTGACGGAATATAAACAAAGAATGTATAGTGGATCAGCGCGGCGGCGAAGAAGACAGCCGCGAGCAACATCGCGGCGAGCTTCCGCCGCTTTTTTTTGTTCTTTTGTGCTGTGTTCAAATCAGGAGAGATGAGTTGCTGTGCGCCGGACCGCAAAGAAAGCCGGTGACAGGATTCGCGTTTTGACTGTGCGGGAAATGTGAGAACTCAGAACAGCTCACGGGTTGTTTTTGTACGCGGAATGTCTCACGTTACGGAACAGGTAGAAGAAATTACAGAAAAAGAAAGAAAACAGAAAGAAGAATGAGCCACACGTCTCCGGCCGGCTCTGATGAAAAATATGGGGACAAGGCCAAGGATCTATCCCATATGGGATTCGAACAAATAAATTTTAACATAAAATGAACCAAAAGTCAATAAAATATTGCAAATCCCCTCGGTTTGTGATATAATCATGCTGCTGCAAGAGCAAAATTCATAAAACATTAACTTTTCAGAAACAAATCGGGGAGGAAACCGCTTGGGAATTATCAGAGGGAGACCGCTTTTCTTTACCGCGCTCTGCGTCACGGCGCTGGCTGTGCTCTATCTCTATCTGAGGTCGCCCGTTGTCTTTATCCTGACCGGCATTCTCGCCGCTGCCCTTCCTCTGCCGGTGATCGCGCTCAGGGCAGGGCGCAGAATCGGTTCATACCGTATGTTTTCCTCGATCCTTTCCTCTCTCATCATCGCGGCATTCTCCGCGAGGTGCGGTATTTACTATCTTTCCGCGGCCGAAGCTGTAAAAAAGGCGTCGGAGCCGGGGACCGTCCTGTCCGGAAAGGTCGTCGGGATAAGGTACAGCACGTCATATTCCTTCGGATGCTATGCCGATCTTTCCGCTTCTTCATCAGGAGATGATGTGGTCAGGGCTCTCGTCGAGTTCCAGTTTCCGGCAGGCCTCAGGGCAGGAGACAGATTTTTCATATCGGATTTCGAGATCGCCGACAGCGGATTCGATCCCGACCTGACGGCTGACGGCGTCTTTATGACCGTTACCGTCCCAGACAGCTTTTCTCTCTCGGTCCCGGAGAGCGCCGGCTCCCGCTCACTTTCGTTCGATAGATTGAATAACAGGCTTTCAGTCATGCTCCGGGAACGGGTGGGGGGAGACGAAGGAGCGCTTTGCTCCGCGATGCTGCTCGGGGACAGATCGGGTCTCGAAGACATGCTGAAGCGGGATTTCAGAAGATCGGGCGTGTCTCACATACTTGCGGTCAGCGGCATGCACGTTTCGGCTCTCACCGCCGCAGCCGGTGCGGCTCTTACGGCAGCCGGAGTCAGAAAAAGGCTGAGACTTGTTTTGTTGTCGGCGGTCGCCGTCGCCTATCTCGCGCTGCTCGGCTTCCCTTTGAGCGCGGCAAGGTCGGTGATCATGGTGCTGTCTGTTTATGCGGGAAGCTTTATCGGGTCGGGAAGCGACGGCATCAATTCGCTGGGGCTTGCCGCGCTGATAATACTGATGTCCGACCCCGGGTCGGTATGCGACGTCTCATTTGTCTTAACGATGCTGTCCACCCTGGGGATACTCTCACTCGGGAATCTTCG
>ONVJ01000013.1 GCA_900321265.1 uncultured Eubacteriales bacterium | reverse complement strand
TCCTCAAATGGAAGCGCGCTTCCGTCGATCATCACCGACGAGTATCCCGCGGCCACCGCCCTGAAGGCGAGCTCGGGGCTGTCGCCGTGATCGAGGTGGCAGGCGACCGGCACCTTCACCGACTCGGCGGCGGCGAAGGCGATCGCCCTGAACATCTCGGGAGAGGCGTAGCGGAGCGTCGAGGGTGTCGTCTGCAGTATGCAGGGCGCACCCAGCTCCTCGGCCGCCGAGACTATGGCGAGGGCCATCTCCATGTTTTCGAAGTTGAAAGCTCCGACCGCGTAACCGCCGCGGCGGGCGTCGGAGAGCATTTTTCCGGCAGAGACGTACATTTCTCTTTCCTCAGCTTTGCATCAGTATTTCGAAGTGGGTTCCACAGCCTCTCCGGTCATGACTCTCTCGGCGTCGGCGATCATCTTGTCGGTGAAGGAGCGGAGGACGTAGAACTCCCCGCTGCCGCCGTTGACGGTGATCATCGAGCGTCTCTCGGAGTATGCGTAGTAGCGGAAGACATATTCCGGGAAGCCTTCGTAGGTGGTCTTTACCGTGAATTTGACCTGGCAGTCCCTGTCGGGATCAGATGTATAGGCGGCGATCCGCTCGTCAGACAGACCGAAGGTGCCGTCGTGGACGTCTCCCTCGAGAGAGGCGTAGAGCAGCGACTGATAGAATTTGCGGAAGACCGACATGCCGTAGCGGAGGTACTGCTCGCTGTGGCCGTCGGGTGAGATGACCGTGAGGGTGTCGGCGTCGACCAGAATCTTTGTGCCGTCGGTGCCGGTGACGCTGCCCACGAGCACGACGACCTCGTTGCCCAGGGCGTTGGTCGCGTATTTCGCGCCGGTGATCGATCTGATGCTGTTGCCCTCGCTGTCGACGACGGTCACCTTGTCGGCGGTCACCGTCCAGGTGACGCCCTTCGCGTCGGTTATCGAGTATGAGGAGAGGGCCTTGAAGCTTCTTCCCTTGCTGTCCTCTGCGCGCATCGTCATGAGATTCGAGGAGATGGTGGTGTTCTTCTTGGCGGTCTCTGAATAGGTCGGGTTCGACATAGAGTCGGACAGACTGTTGTCGGTATAGAAATGATATGTCATGTCTGCCGTCTCGACGGTGAACTCCTTCAGCCAGGCGATGTTCATGTCGAAATAGCTCCTGTCGACCCAGTCATAGAGCTTGTAGTCGAGGAAGAGCAGTTGGGTGCGGTCGACTTCGACGATCATATCGTATATCGCGGATGTCAGATAGTAGGTGCCGCGCTCTGTCAGCGGGCTGACGGCGATATAATGATCGAAATCCTTATAGGTAAAGAATACCACGTAGGCGGGCTTGTCAAGCCCGTATTCCGCAAGGTCCTCCTCCGTCACCCCCAGCTTCGTCACTCCGATGAAGGACATCGAATAGAACGACTGGAGCGCGGAATCGGTCGCGGTCGTATTGACAAGGTAGTTCTCGGGATAGTTGAGAACGTATGAGCGGGTGTGATAGAAGGTCCCGAAGCGCTCGTCCATATCCCAGAATGAGAAGGAGACCAGCGGCATCGGATTGTATGTGTCGTCATTCTCCAGCCTCTTGAGATCAGGCTCGATGAAGACCGAGAAATCCTGCACGTCGAAATAGGAATTGAGCGTCATCGGCAAGCAGACGGTCGGGACGATGAACCTCTCTATCGGAAGGTCGGTAATGTTGTCGACGCTCGGTATCACGTTGTTCGGGTCGTACATCGAAAGGATCGAGCTCTCGACGCTGTAGTTCATTATGTAGACGGCGTCGCGTGTCGTGAGCCTGACGTAATACCCGGCTCCCGACGGGATGGCGTCGCCGACGTACACGGTGTAAGAGTTGCCCTTGACGTCGGTCATACGGTACCAGATCGGGGAATAGTCGTAGTCATTTCCCTCCTCATCCTTCCGCGTCGCGGGAGCAAGGCCGTATTCGGTGTATTTTCCTTCAGCGTCCTTGATCGGATCCTCGATCTTCTGCATCGTCAGGGTGTATCCGCAGGATACGGCGAGCGATGAGAGCAGCGTCGGCTGGATCGGAGTATTCTCATACCCTTTGATCTGAAGCTCGTCGTCGGCGTCGCGGTAGAGGGTGAAGGTCCCGTATGTGTTGTGGATCTCAAGCGACTGAATGTTCGCCTGGGAGGTGTGGTTGTACATCAGCACGCGGTTGGATGTGCCGAGCGACTCCCCGTCCTCGGTATCCACGACTGCGACTATCTCATAGTCGCCGGTGTCCTCGTTCACCTTGACTATCGTCGAGGCGATAGCCGTGACATAGTCCCCGTCCTTGGTCTGTTCGAGCAGCGTTCCCTGCTTGTCGCTGCAGAGAGCGTATTTGCCCGCCACCTTGACGACATAGTATTTTTCGCCGTCGACGTCGGTGAAGACGTTGATGTTGACGATATACCTTATGACGAGGGGCAGCGCGACGGCGAGAACGGCGACTGCGACTATCAGAATGATTATCGCCCTGCGCTGTTCGCGCAGCACCGAGCGGCGCCGGCGGCCCTTCCCGGCCGTCACGGAACCGGCGGCTGTATTTTTTTCGGTATTGCTGTTCATTCTTTTACCGTTTCAGTTTAAGAAAATTCTCTTTCCGGGTCTCGGTCATCTCGCGTATTTGCGGCGGACGAGGATGAAGACACCCAGACCGACTGCGGCGACGAAGGGGATGATGACGAGCGCGGCGGTATACTGTCCGGCCTCCGCGGAGGTGATGTTCTCGATCTCGGTGGATGCGAAGGGCTTGTGCTTGAGATCGGCGATCGCGAGCTCCTTGCCTACGGCACGGAGGACGCTGAGCATGACGTCGGAGTTACCGTAGGTGTTGGAAACGAGCAGCTCCTTCCTCAGAAAGCCGGTGGAGCCGCAGGCGAGAACGTAGGAGTAGTCCTCGGTCGTGTTGTCCGCCATCCTCGATTCCCTCGTCACCGTCATGAGCCTGAAGGGCTCAAGCGGGGTCGCGGTCGCGACGGTGATACCGTTTGAGACCTCCTCGGCAGTCGTTGACGAGATGAAGACGTCGTAGATCGCTCTCGGAACACCGTTGGAATAGTAGGTATAGTATGTGAAATCCTTCGAGTGATCCTCGTCGTCGGTGTGGTTCGTCATATAGTAGTTCTTCGCGTAGCTTATGCCCATGCACTCGGGGAAGACCACCTTCGGAGGATATGTCGTCCTCATATCCGAATGGATCGAGGCTCCCAGTCCCTGAGTCGTGTAGCTGCCGACTATGCTGTATCCGTCGGCGGTCACCGAGTTCATCGGATCCTTTATGAGGTTGCTGTAGGTGACGTCGAGGGCGTTCGTGGTGCGGTCGAAGGTAATGCCCCATTCCTCGAGATATTCCTCAAGATTGTCAAGCTTCCTTGTCGCGGGATCGACGAAGACCATGAGGGCGTTGGTGCCGTCAAGGAATCTGTCGATCTTCTCGATCTCGGATACGTCCGACACGCCGTCCTTGACCATGAAATCGTCCTGCGGATCGTAGATGAGCATGAGCCTGGCGTCGGCGAAGATGTCGGAACCGGGAGCCATCTCGGTGCTTATGTATTCCGATCCGGTCGATTTGACATCGATGCCGCTGTCGTTGGTGAGATTGACGAGGCGCAGGCGGTATCCGGCGTCGGTAAGCAGCTCAAGGATCGCCGAGCTGTTCGCGAGATCCGAAGAGGATATGAAGGGCTCGCCGTGTGTATATGTGATCAGACAGACGGGGGCCTCGGCGCGTGTGACCGCGAGAATGGCGGCACAGAGCCTTTTTTCACCGTTGTAGGACCAGGGAGTGTCGTCGGTATCTGTGTTGAAAACGAACATCGATCTGAGCGTATATACCCTGAACTCGCTGCCCGAAGCGACGATGATGCTGGTAGAGTAGATCTTCGATTTTGAGTTCGCCTTGTATTTGCTGACGGCGGTGGGGTTTCTCCAGATGTCGACGGTCGACACGTGGACGAATTTGTTTGCCTTTTCAAGCCCCAGCGCGGTCTCGTAGACATAGCGCTGAGTCGAGTTCGACATCAGGTTGTCGGGCTTGTCGCAGAAGATGATGTCGACGTCCTTGTCTATGTCTTTGATAGCCTCGACGGCGGCGTCGGAGAGCGTGTAGAGATTTTCCGACGTGAGGTCGGTGTACCAGAGGAATTTGCCCGCCAGCGCGCTGAAGAGGGCGTTGACGAGGATCACCGCGACGATGATGACTACAGTGAGGATGACCGCCGCGCTTCCGTATTTGAATTTACGAGACCTGAGTGAGGATCTGTTTTCCATATTGCTGCCTCTCTTTCTCTGTGCGCGGTCCCGCTCAGGCCCAGCGGCGGCGTTCGTAGACGCGCACCGTGAGATAGACGAAGACGAATGCCAGCGAGATGTAGTAGAGGAAGGCGGTCCAGTCCAGTATCCCGTACTGGAAGTTGCTGAATCTCGAAAGGACGCAGAACCAGTCTATCACGTATCTGACGACGTAGGATCCGATCAGGCGGGTGCCGTCCGAGTCCGAACCGATCTGGTTGAGTATGTTGAGAAGCACCATGACTCCCAGGGCGGCGATGGTTATTATCGCTGCCGAGAGCTGGTTCTCGGTAAGCGAGGACACGAAGATACCGATGGCTATGAAGGCGCCGCCGATGAGGAGCACTCCGATGAGGGAGGCGACTATCTGAGCCGGCACCGGGCCGATATGCGTGATGGCGTCGGGGTTGAGGTCGGACTCGGCCTTCCCCACGATGAAGAGCGGGATGAAATTGACGCAGGATGCGACAAGGCATCCGGCGAAGACGGTGTAGCAGGCGAGGAATTTCCCGAGGACCACTCCGATGATCGAGACCGGGGCGGTGAGCAGCATCTGCTCGGTCCTGGTCTTCCGTTCCTCGGCGAAAGATCTCATCGTCAGCAGCGGGATAAGGATGATCAGGGCAAAGATCATGATGTAGAAATAGCTGTTGGTGCTGTAGGATTTGCTGATCAGCGTCGTGTAGCAGCAGAGCCCGGCGGCGAGCGTCAGGAAGATCCCGCAGAAGACGTATCCGATCGGGTTGATGAAATACGCCTGCATCTCCTTCTTGTAAATTGCTGTCATTTCTTTGCCTCCTCCTCTCCGGCGGCCGGGTCGGCGGTCTCTCCGCCCGCGGCCTCTGCCGCGGTCTTCTTCACCGCCTCGCCGAAGGTATCCTCAGTCACGGTATTGTCGTCGTAGTATTTCGATCGGTTATCCGGGAGCGGTTCCTCCTCTTCGGCGGCCTTCTTCACCTGCTCGGCGGTGCGCTCGACTATCTCTCCCGCCATCTCCCGCTCGGCAGCCGCGCGGCCCTGATCGATCGATCTCTTCTTCTTAGCCGCGGCGGAACGCTTCGGCTTGTCGTCGGTCTTGTCGACGACGGCGATGAAGATATCCTCGATGCTCATACCGAGGGCCTCCATGCCGATGAGGGGCCAGCCCTTTTCGGCCAGTGTCCAGAAGAGCTTCTTGCGTATATCGACTCCGACCTCGCTCTCGATCATATAGGTGTAGGCGTCGCCGTCTCTGGCTGCGAGCACCTCGGCGTAGCATATGCCTGGGAGATTGCGGAGCATGGAAAGGACGTCGCGCTGCGGTCCCGAAACCTTGATGTTGAAACGGCGGGTGTTCTCGACGGCTCTCGAGATGTTTTCGGTGAGCTCGTCTGCAACGATCCTGCCCTTGTTGATGATGATGATCCGGTCGCAGACCGCCTGGACCTCCTGCAGGATGTGGGTCGACAGGATAACGGTGTGCTCGCGGCCTAGCGTCCTGATGAGGTTCCTGATCTCGATTATCTGCTTGGGATCGAGGCCGATCGTCGGCTCGTCGAAGATGATGACCGGCGGATTCCCGATCAGCGCCTGTGCGATGCCCACACGCTGCTTGTAGCCCTTGGACAGGAATTTTATCATCCTGTTTTTAACGTCGGAGATCTTCACGACGTCGCAGATCTCGGCTATGTGCTTCTCCCTGTTGTAGGTGCAGCGCTTGAGATCGTAGGCGAAGGAAAGATATTCGCCCACCGTCATGTCGGGATAGAGCGGGGGCTGCTCGGGAAGATAGCCGATCAGCCGCTTGGCGTTGAGAGGATCGTCAAGAACGTCGACTCCGCCCACCGTGACGGTGCCCGACGTTGAGGAGAGATATCCGGTGATCATGTTCATCGTAGTGCTCTTTCCTGCCCCGTTCGGGCCGAGGAAACCTACGACCTCTCCCTTTTCGACCCCGAAACTGATATCGTCCACGGCACAGAAACTGCCGTAGTTCTTTACCAGATGCGATATTTTTATCATGTCGCGCGATTCCTTTCGCTTCCGGACGGCAACGCGGAGCATCTTCCGCGCCTGTCCGGATTTTTTATAACCGTAGAATTATATCATATATTTATTAACATACTTTTAACAACCCGCCGGCAATCGGCTTATAATGTGAAAGTCCTGTGTTTTTATCCTAAAAAAGAAAAAAACGGGTTGAAAAAACCGCCCGGCGAGTTTTT